>JAFMES010000079.1 GCA_017856605.1 Chitinophagaceae bacterium | reverse complement strand
AAGACGGTGCAGTGATGGCCCGGAGGATTGCAAAAGAAGAGGGACTGTTTTGCGGTTATAGTGCTGGGAGCTGCTTACAGGGACTGCTTCAACTTAAATCCAAACTCAAAAAAGATGATGTTGTAGTATGTATTTTTCATGATCATGGTAGTCGTTATGTTGCAAAAATCTACAACGACCAATGGATGATGGAAAGAGGATTTCTTGAAGTAAAATCTTTCCGCGACATTGTTTCAGCAAGAGGAAGTAAACAACGACTCATCAGTGTAAGTCCGGAGCAGCCCATTTCAGAAGCAGTCAACTTGATGCGCAAATACGAAATCGAACACATCCCAGTAATCGAACATGATCAAATAATCGGTTCCATCAGTGAAAATGGCATCTTTCAAAAACTGTATGCAGATCCACACATCAAAGAACAGTTGATTCATGAAGCACTTGAACCATCCTACCCCCTTGTAGATTTCAATACTCCATTGGAAAAGATAACGAGTATGATTCGAAAAGATTCGGGGGCGGTGCTCGCAAAAGATGAAACTGGAGTGCTTCACATTGTTACGAAATACGATATTCTCCAATCTTTAGCAAAGTAAATTAGCGTAAAAATACGTAGTCTACGTATAGTGTATTAACGCTTCCCATCGTATATACTGAACTTTAAAAATCAAGTTCTTTTGCTCTTGTTAAACATGCACAGTGCCTGTAGTTTTGTGTTGTCTCAATGATTACATATCCTTTGAAAATCCAAAAATCCAACTGTCCTAAAGCCGAATCCATTATTCCGTAGAAAGGCCATCGAACATCCTATTATAACCATAGGCTTTAGACAAGAAATTAAACCCGGCGATACCGCCGGGTTTTTCTTTTACACGATTCCTTTTGTAGTGGGAAGTGCATCCGACCAAGGATCTTTACGGATGGACATACGAATGGCCTTGGCAAAGGCCTTGAATATGGATTCAATTTTATGATGCTCATTCTCACCTTTACAGCAGATGTTCAAATTACACTTAGCAGCATCGGAAAATGACTTAAAAAAATGAAAGAACATTTCGGTTGGCATATCACCTATTCGCTCCCGTTTGAATTCAGCATCCCATACCAGCCAATTGCGACCACCAAAATCAATCAATACCCTGGCTTCGGCATCGTCCATGGGTAAAGCAAAACCATAGCGCTCCAATCCACGTTTATCGGTTAACCCTTTGGCAAACGCTTCTCCTAATGCGATCCCCGTATCTTCAATTGTATGGTGTTCGTCCACATGGAGATCCCCGTTTACCGAGATATTCAGATCAATCTTGCCATGACGTGCCACCTGATCAAGCATATGGTCGAAAAAACCCAAACCAGTAGAAATCGACGACTTCCCTTCCCCGTCTAAATTCAAGTCAATCGCAATATGAGTCTCATTGGTTACCCTGGTATGTTTAACCTCACGTAATCCTGATTTCAGAAAACGATAAATGTCCTCCCAAGAAGTTGTTACTAGTACTACTGTTGATTTAAGCGGTTCATTCAAGAGTTGCATATCGACCGCCCCCACTCCATCTGCATTATTGATGAAGATGCATTTACAACCCAAATTTGAGGCTAATTGAATATCCGTTAACCGATCTCCGATAACGAACGAACCAGATAAATCATAGAGATCCGCATTCAAATACTTTTTCAACATCCCGGTACCTGGCTTACGGTTGGGCGAATGCTGATCAGGCAAACTGGGATCAATGCATAATTCATCAAAAACAACCCCTTCCCCTGCATAGGTAGTAAGGATATGGTCTTGTATGGGTTGAAACTTTGCAGTAGGAAAAGATGGGGTGCCCAAACCATCTTGATTGGATACCATAACCAACTCAAAGCTGAATGAGCGTGCTATTCGTGCCATGCCTTGTATGGCACCCGGATAGAAACGCAGCTTTTCTAATGCATCAATTTGAAACGTTGGGGGGGCCTCCTGAATCAATGTTCCATCGCGATCAATGAATAATACCTTTTTCATATAGATTGTACTTGAAATGATGCTATCGCAGAAAGCAACTCGCTATTTTCTGACTGTGTGCCTACCGTGATGCGAATGCAATCTTCACACAACCGCACATTGCTTCGGTCGCGAACCACAATTCCCTTTGTCACCAAATAGGCATACAATGCATGGGCATGTTTACATTTTACAAGCAGAAAATTGGCATCTGAAGGAAAGACCTTTTCCACGATGGGCAATTCAAGAAGAGACTGCTCGAGCTCCATTCTGTACTTAACCAGCTCAACAATCATATCATTAACTTGTCCCACTTCATCAAGCGCTTGTAATGCAATATCTTGAACGGGCTGACTGATATTGTAAGGTGGTTTTGTTTTATTCAAATAACTAATTATTTCTTTAGAGGCAAATGCCATTCCCAAGCGAATGCCCGCCAATCCCCATGCTTTGCTTAAGGTTTGCATGATTACGAGATTAGGATATTCATTTAACTCACTAAGGAAAGATCGTTGACGTGAAAAATTGATATACGCTTCATCAATTACAACAATCCCATCAAAATTATTCAGCAACATCTCTATGTCAGTTCGTTCGATAGAATTTCCAGTCGGGTTATTTGGAGAACAAATCCAAATAATTTTAGTGACTGGCGTTATGACGTGTTCAAGTTTTTCTAAATCGAGTTGGAAATTCGTCAATAGAGGAACTTTAACAACGTGCACATTGTTTATCTGAGCAGAAACTTCATACATGCCATACGTGGGTGGGAATATAATTGCTTCATCCCCTCCCGGATCACAAAACACTCTGTATAACAAGTCAATCACTTCATCACTTCCATTTCCAATGAATATGTTTTCTGCAGGAATCGATTTAATGGCACTGATCTTGGCTTTTATCTTATCGTGATGAGGATCCGGGTATCGATTATACCATTTAGCAAAAGGAGAACCCAGCGAATTTTCATTTGCATCCAAAAAAACATGCGCCTTCCCTTTAAACTCATCCCGAGCTGTGGAATAAGGAACGAGGTTTCGAATATTGGTTCTAACCAATGACGCTAGATTAAACATTGATTTTGTTTTTTAGTCGTAGTTCAACTGCCCTGGCATGGGCCTCCAGTCCTTCAGTACGTGCCATGTGCATTACAGCAGTACCAATTTGACTTAGCCCTTCAGGGGTAATTGATTGAAATGTGATTTTTTTGACGAAACTGTCAACACTCACCCCCGCCATTGCTCGTGCATTCCCGTTTGTAGGAAGTGTATGATTGGTCCCGCTGGCATAATCACCCGCACTCTCCGGAGAATAATTTCCAAGAAAAACGGAGCCGGCATTTTTGACCAGTGGTTCGAGTGATTCATAATTCTTCGATGCAATGATCAAATGCTCGGGAGCATACTGATTAGCCATTTCCATTGCTATAGACATATTTTCTACAAGAATTGCGCGACTGTTTTCGATTGCCTTTGATGCAACTGCACTTCGGGGCAAATCCAAAAGTTGCAGTTTCATCTCGCGGACTATTTCCTCTAATACTGAACGGCTATTGGATATCACAACAACTTGTGAATCGGCACCGTGCTCTGCCTGAGACAAGAGATCAGCAGCAACAAATGGAGGAAAAGCACTTTGATCTGCTACAACGCATACTTCACTTGGTCCCGCAGGCATATCAATAGCCACTCCATCTAACTGAACCAGTCGTTTAGCGGCAGTAACATATTGGTTACCGGGACCAAAAATCTTATCTACCTTTCGAATGCTTTCTGTTCCATAAGCCATGGCTGCAATTGCCTGAGCACCTCCGCAAGCATAAATTTCTTTGATTCCCACGCGGCTGGCACAATACAAAATCGCAGGATGAATCTTGCCCTGCTTTCCAAGAGGAGTGCATAAAACGATTTCCGGACAATTTGCAATCCTTGCTGGAATTCCAAGCATCAATACTGTAGAAAGAAGTGGTGCAGTGCCACCAGGAATGTATAGCCCCACGCGGTCTATTGGTGTTGCCCTGCGCCAACAGGTAACTCCAGGGAGAGTTTCAATCACCTGCTTTTGCTCTACCTGATGCATATGGAAGCGGTGGATGGTAGACACCGCAGTATCAATCGATGCTTTTAATTCCGTGGAGATTTCTTTTTCAGCGCTTCGGATTTCTTTCTCCGATACCCTAAGTTGTCGTGGCGAGTAGCCATCGAATTGCTTGGATAACTTTTTTAACCAGCGATCACCCTTGGTTTTAACTCCCGTAAGAATCTTTTCAACAGTCTTGAGCAACTGTTTATCTTCAATGACTGGTCGTGCCAGGATAGTTGACCATTGTTCTGTTCCAGGAAACTCAATGATGTTCATAGCAACTAAAGTATAAGTTTTTCAATAGGCACAACCAGAATACCCTCAGCACCAGCACTCTTAAGTTGTTCAATTCGGGTCCAAAATTCATCTTCATCTAATACACTGTGAACGCTGCTCCAACCACTTTCTGCAAGAGGTAAAACGGTTGGACTTCTCATTCCAGGCAATAGAGGAAGAACCTCTTTGAGTCGCTCATTTGGAACATTCATCAACACGTATTTCGACTTTTTCGCTTTTCTAACAGAGCGGATGCGAAACAGCAGCTGATTTAAGATATCTCGTTTTTCAACACTCAACTCATTTCCTGCTACCAAAACTGCCTGCGATTCTAATATTACTTCAACTTCTTTCAGGCCGTTCATGAATAAAGTACCTCCGCTACTTACCAGATCGGCAGCAGCATCAGCAAGACCAATACCAGGAGCTATTTCAACAGAACCACTGATTTCGTGCACAGTCGCAGTAATAGCATTTTGCTTTAGAAAAGCTCCAAGAAGCTTAGGATAACTGGTTGCAATGCGCTTTCCCTGAAGCGACTTCAAACCGGCGTATTGTTCAGATTTAGGAACTGCTATCGACAGTCGGCACTTACCAAAGCCCAGGGCCTCAACTTGTTGAATGGACCGTGCTTTTTCCAGTAAAACATTTTGTCCAACTATCCCAATATCGGCAACCCCATCTTCCACATATTCTGGAATATCGTCATCACGAAGAAAGAACACTTCCAGAGGAAAGTTTTCAGAAACAGTTCGTAACCGGTCTTTTACATTACGGAGGTCGATTCCGCATTCCTTGAGCAGCTGGACTGAATCTTCATAGAGTCGCCCTGACTTCTGAATTGCTATTTTGAGTATTTCTCTGTTCATCTCATATATATTTTAAAAAAAATGGGCTTACCAAACGGTAAGCCCACACTATGTTCACACGCACACAGGCCTACCTGTTCGGTAAGAAATGGTGGTGATGGTGGCAAATCGTAAACATGGTGCAAAAGTAGGCCTCTCAAACAAACCCACCAAAAAACTACGGCTTTTTATATCTTGAGGAGAAATTACGTCGCTCATGATCAAATTTTTCAAAAATCCTCTCTTCCTTACCCTGATTATTTGGATGTCATCTAACTTCTTAAGCAATGCACAGGTCCCATCAACGATGTGGAAAATGGTCTGGAATGATGAGTTTGACGGTAGTGGACTTCCAGATCCCAACAAATGGAATTATGATATTGGGGGCCATGGTTGGGGTAACAATGAATTGGAATACTATACAGCAGGGCGGACCAAAAATGCTCGCGTAGAGAATGGGCGTTTAATTATTGAGGCAGTGCGTGAATCCATTGAAGGAAAAGAATACAGTTCTGCAAGAATGGTTACCCGCGATAGAGCTTCATGGAATCAAGGGAAAATTGAGGTCCGGGCAAAACTTCCCAAGGGCATCGGAACCTGGCCAGCTATTTGGATGTTAGCTGATACGCGTCCTCTTAAATGGCCTGATGATGGTGAAATAGACATCATGGAGCACGTAGGGTTCGATCAAGGCACGGTACATGGTACGATTCACACACTAAAGTATAACCATATCATTGGAACTCAAAAAGCCAATCAAATAAAAGTAAACGATTGTTCTGAGAACTTTCACACGTATCAGATGGAGTGGGATAAGGATAGCTTAAAAATTGGAATGGATGGGAACTATTATTTTACTTACAAAAATGAGGGATCTGGATATGAGGCTTGGCCTTTTGAAAATAAATTCTATCTCATTTTAAATGTTGCCGTAGGCGGAAACTGGGGAGGTTCTAAAGGCGTAGATGCCGCTATCTGGCCTCAACGCATGGAAGTAGACTATGTGCGTGTATATCAAAAAAAATGATAAAGTAACGATCATGAAGCAAATTGGATTCACCATCCTATTGATGGCAACACTAAGCACACAAGCGCAACACGAGCGTTGGCAGCAAAAAGTACATTATACAATGGACATCGTGGTAGATGCCGCAAATAACCAATTCAGTGGTAAACAAAAAATAATGTATTGGAACAACAGTCCAGATACACTAAAAACACTTTTCTTTCATCTGCCATGGAATGCATTTCAACCAGGAAGCATGATGGATCAACGTAGTCAGCAGCTTGGTAAAAAAAATGTAATGGGTCGCCCGGATTGGGATCAACGTGTTCGGGACCGAATAGCTAAGTTGAAATCCGATGAGCTCGGATACCAGAGGGTCAATCAGCTTAAGGTAAATGGGGTTGTGCAATCAGTTACGATGTACGAGACCGTTTTGAAAGTTGAACTCAATAAATTCATTGCGCCAAAGTCAAAAACATTGATTGAGTTGGATTTCAGTGCACAAGTTCCCATTCAAATTCGAAGAAGTGGAAGAGACAATGCAGAAGGGGTTCGATTCAGTATGGCACAATGGTATCCTAAACTCAGCGAATATGATCAAGAAGGCTGGCATCCTACCCCGTATGTAGCAAGAGAGTTCTATGGTGTTTGGGGTGATTTTGATGTAAATATCACCATCGATAGTCGCTATGTCATTGCCGCAACGGGCTATCTTCAAAATGGACATGAAATTGGGCACGGATATGAAAAGCACAGCAGTCTTCCTTATGTAAAAACTAAAGGCGATAAATTAACATGGAAATTCAAAGCACCTAACGTCCATGACTTCGTTTGGGCAGCCGATCCAAATTATACCCATAATTCCAAACAAGTTAGAAAAGACCTTATACTTCATTCGTTTTATAAAATAGATACCGCTGCACTGACCAAAAGTTTCAATGAGATGTCGCCTCGGATGAAACAAAATACCACCCTGAACAATTTTATTGCAAAACAAAAAATGGAATGGGACAGTGTTTTAGAGCTTGCAGCCCGCGCACTCCCCTATATGGAAAAATCATATGGACAATATCCATATAAACAGTACTCATTCATCCAAGGAGGTGACGGGGGGATGGAGTATCCAATGGCTACCCTTCTAAAAAATGCAGGTACAGGAGTAGTTATTCATGAATGGATGCATAGCTGGTATCAGATGATGCTCGGTACAAATGAATCACTCTATGCATGGATGGATGAAGGATTTACCTCTTTTGCTGAAGCAAATGTTCAAAATTTTCTAAGTGGTTTCAAATCGCAGTATCCCCATCAGGACGCATACGATTCTTACCTCTTTTTGGCTAATTCAGAATTCAATGAGCCACTCACCACCCACGCTGATCATTACAGCACCAATACAGCGTATAGCATCAATTCCTATTCAAAAGGTGAAGTATTCTTAGAACAACTTGGATATATTGTTGGAGCATCGGTCAGAGACAGCATATTGCTTAATTACTATAGAAAGTGGAGGTTCAAACATCCTGCCCTGAATGATTTCATGCGCGTTGCGGAACAGACCAGTGGATTGCAATTGGACTGGTACAAAGACTTTTTCGTAATGACAAGTAAAACCATTGATTATGGCATCGACAGCCTTTGGGAGGAAAACGGCAAAACCAATATCCGTCTAAAGAACTTTGGTACAATGCCCATGCCAATTGATCTTGAACTCACATTCAAAGATGGTTCCAAAGAAATAGCATATGCACCTCAATACCTAATGTTTGGAGTAAAGCCGCAGGAAGACAAAAATATCAAACGTACAATTGGAGAACCTTGGAAATGGACGCATCCTGTATATACCGTTTCGATTGATAGAAAACTAACTGAATTAAAAAAAGCAGAGATTGATCCATTACACAGAATGGCGGACAAAAACCTGTCCAATAATAAGCTGGAATTGAATTGGTAAAGCGATTGGAATATGCCGGAAAATCAACGATTGAATTTTGAAAATACTAAAGAGGCCTTTGCATACAAAACAAATGAACAGCTAAAGAAATCAAGATGGCTATTCAATATTATGCAGTTCGGACTTCTTGTAAAATTGGGCAGCTACATTACTCCCTGGGCGATTCGATGGAGACTACCCATCAAAGGGCTACTGAGGTCAACCTTGTTCGAACAATTTGTTGGCGGGGAATCGCTTGCGCAAACAGACGGTGTGATTTCACAACTCGGACGTTTTCGAGTAGGGGCAATCTTGGATTATGGTGTGGAAGGCAGCAATGCCACTGATGAAAAATACGATCATGAAAAAGATGTATTTATTTCTGTTATTGAACATGCTGCACAGTCCTCCAACATTCCCTTTATCAGCATTAAGGTAACCGGACTGGTGGCGTCTCCTATCTTAGAGCAATTAAATGTCACTATCGGAACAAATAATAATAATTTTTGGGAAGGTGGAGTTGATCATGCCATTATTCAGCTTTCGAAAGATCATGCTAGATCCTGGGGAAAGTTAATGACAAGGATGCATGAAATATGCAAGTATGCAGAAACTAAAAACGTAGGGGTTATGATTGATGCTGAAGAATCTTGGATTCAGGATGGCATTGATCATGTAGCATTAGAAATGATGAGAGCTTATAATCGCAAAAAAGCGATCGTATTCAATACAGTTCAATTGTATAGAAAAGATCGACTTGCATTTTTAAAACGCATGATAGAGGATAGAAATTCTGCTGGTTATATCTTGGGGGTAAAACTGGTTAGAGGCGCTTATATGGAAAAAGAAA
>JAFMES010000078.1 GCA_017856605.1 Chitinophagaceae bacterium | reverse complement strand
ATACCGCGACTGGTTACCAATTGGGACAGTCCGATTATTGTCGGCCGACACGCCTTTGGCGACCAATACCGTGCAACTGACTTTGTAGTTCCTGGCAAAGGAAAACTAACGGTCAAATTTGAAGGAGAAGATGGTAAGGTTATTGAACACGAAGTCTTTCAATTCAAAGGAGCGGGTGTTGCCTTAAGCATGTACAATACCGATGAAAGCATCAAAGGTTTTGCCCGCAGTTGCTTCAACATGGCCTTACAAAAAGGATGGCCACTGTACATGAGCACCAAGAACACTATCTTGAAAAAATACGATGGCCGATTCAAAGACATTTTCGAAGAAATCTACCAAAACGAATTCAAGGCCGCTTTCGAAGCCGCAGGAATAACGTATGAACATCGATTGATTGATGATATGGTGGCCAGCGCCTTGAAATGGAACGGTAAGTTTGTATGGGCGTGTAAGAATTATGATGGCGATGTGCAAAGCGATACTGTGGCGCAAGGGTTTGGTTCATTGGGACTCATGACATCCGTTTTGGTAACTCCCGATGGCCAAACAATGGAATCAGAGGCCGCTCACGGAACGGTTACACGTCACTACCGGGATCATCAGAAAGGAAAGCCCACCAGTACCAATCCGATCGCTTCGATATTTGCATGGACAAGAGGCTTGGCGTTTCGTGGAAAGTTAGATAACAACCAGCCACTGATCGATTTTGCAAACGCACTTGAGGCCGTATGCATCGAAACCGTTGAGGAAGGAAAAATGACCAAAGACCTTGCTGTCTGCATTCATGGCAATAAGGTCAATCACGGAGAGCATTACCTGTATACAGAAGAATTCCTTGATGCCATCGATCAGAATTTGAAGAAAAAAATGGGAATCTGATCATTGCGATTGCTCGCCCAGCATGCGCGTGAGCAGTCTCCTGCCCGATGCTGCATTCAATAAAGCAAAACGTCCGCGTTGCACGATGAGTTCGTTGTCGCTTGGATGCGATATATAATAATGAAACGAAAACCGGCTTTTGGGATCTTCCCATCCGTTTTGTTGTCCGAAGCGAAGGTCGTTGAACACCAACGTATCTCCCCAATGCTCTACTGTATAATACCCTTGTGAGAATTTTTTCAGTTCCATTACTTCCTGGTGATCGTGAACCGGATCAAGCAATTGGGTATTTTGATCTATATAATTCCACTGCAACGAATCGCTTTTATCAAAAACAGATCGCTGGGTGACTAAAAACCCGGTGCTGTCTTTGACAACAACCATCCACAACAGATTATTCAACAAGGTAGGAGTTGTGAAATAAGTAGCATTGCTTCTGCTGCTCTGGTTCAATGAGTTTTCTACCGCTCGTTGCACCGTTTGCTTATTGAAGAATGATAGAACCAGGTAAAAGGAAGAAGCAATTATGCCCGATCGTGCCCATCGCATGCGATGCAGATGATCCATCTTTAAAAAAAGTAAAAAGAAAAAAGCAATCAACGGAATCAACGTAAACAAAGGATCGGCAACATACATCACATGAAAAGCAAAGCGCTTTTCTGAAAAAGGCTCCAGCCAGCCGATTCCATAATTATTCATCGCATCCAGAAATAAATGCGTAAAAATTTCAACAAGGAAAAATACCATCCACTTTCGAAATGAAATAGGCTCTGCTTTGTGCCAGCGCGATGCAATCAATGCCAAAAAAAACGAGATGATTCCAGCAAATAAAAACGAATGAGTAAACCCACGATGGGCTAATAATTCGGAAGTGAGTGGCATCCAAGCACCTGCAATAAAATCAATATCCGGCACACTTTGAGCCAGCGCACCCCACAGCATGGCTTTTCGTCCCGCTTTGCGGTCCATCATCACCTCCCCTATGCATGCGCCTAATACGATATGCGTAAGGGAGTCCATAGCTCATCATTGAATTATTACTCTTCTTCCAGGCTGTGATCCTTCAGGCTGCTTACCAGAATATTTATTGAATCGGTAGATGAAACTCATCATGAAATAACGAGTCAAACGATTGACTCGGGTATCGATGATGTTATTGCCATTGATGGTTCGTGCAATTGCCTGGTTTTGTTTCAGAATATCAAATCCTGATAATCGGAAGATACCGTTCTTCTTTTTAAAGAGGGTTTTCTCGAGAGACGCGTTAAGCAACATGATGTTTTGATTCACAGAAGATGAAAGTCCCCTGTTGATGATGTATTCAAGATCATGACGAAATACCCATCCCCCGGGAATATCAACTCGGGAATTGTTTGTGATTGTCCAACTGGAGTAATTCACATTATTCTGACCTGGCAATGAATAGCGGACCTGGTTCAAGCCATAGCGACCACCAAAGTCAAATTCAAGCCAGTCTTTCCAATTGAATTCAAATTTTACACCTTGAGATAAAATTAAATTGCGCGCAACATTACGCTGACTATCGATGAGGGTGATGTTATTGTTATATGCCACAACACCATTTGCAGATACGATATACGTACGGTTACTCCATGGTTTGCTGAAATTATAGAAACCACTCACGGTATAATTTCCATCGACATTTTCATAGGTTGTAAACTGCGCACCTGTTCTACCAATACGGGATGTATTATTTACGATCTGATTATCGACGAAATTATAGTTGGCACCTACAAAGAAAGTTTGTCCCGTTAAGAAGTTGAGGTTATTGAACGACATGCTGAACACATGCGCCTGCTCTGGCTTCAGGAAAGGGTTACCCTGTGTCTGATACTGCGGATTGGATACGTCTTTCACCGGCTGAAGCTGGGAGAACGATGGTTGACGGGCATTTCCATTGTAGAAGAAACGCAATGTTTTATTACGTGTAAAATTGTAAGCAAAGTTCGCGGAAGGCAAAAGGTTTAACCGCTTGATCGGAGCATAGACAATGTTATTGGTGATTGACTTGCCGCGCTGATCCACTGGCTGCGCACTTGCACCAAGAGAATAATTGTATTTCTTTTTAACGGTCCGAACATTGGCACCTATTCGCTGATTCAAGAAATCATTTTCAAAGAAATTGCTGAGCGTATTGGAATAAATATATCCACCTTGAACCGGATCGTATACTTTGGTCTCCCGATTGTTGCTGGTGAATGAACGACCGTAGGCATAAATCAGATCCAGGTAACGATCTTTCATGATGGGCTCAGAATAATTGAAACGGATGTTGAAATTATTGGAACGGTTATCCGTAACTACGAACTGATCAAGAACTGAATTATTGCTTACCGGAAATAAGTTTTGGGTAATATTGAGCTTTTCCGATTGCCCATCTGTTGTTGAGTATCCCCCGTTGATGTTCACAGAAAGATTACGTCCTCTTTTCTTGAATTTATGATTGAAGATCAGGTTACCGGAGAAATTAGGTGACTTAGAAAATGATGTATCATTATTGGATCCTCTACTGGTTGTATCCGCATCATTACGCACGTAATCAAAGAAAGACAACGACCGGCTATTGTTGTCTCGAACGGTAAACTCAGGAATGAACTTTACATAATTGAATGAATCGATGTTCCATTCAAAATTTAAACTAAACCGATGATTATTGCTGTTACTGAGTGATGAGGTTTGCTGTGTATTTAGAAACTTATCCGCCTGAAAGAAATTTTGTGAAGCGACATCACGGCGTACATCAGTCTCTCGAGTAGAGTAACTGTAATTACCATAAACCGATCCCTTTTTCTCTTTGAAATCATTGCGGAAGTTCATTCCCAATGAGTTGCTTATGCGTAGCCCTTCTTCACCCCCGATTCCACTTTGGTTGTTTCCACCCACATTTATCTGGAATGCTCTTCCTCCGCCACCGCCTTGTCCAAAGTTGCCGCCACCACCACTGGATCCACCATCAAAATTGAAAGTGCTTGTATTATTATTGTTGGCTCCGCCAAAGACAGACAATTGTGTTTCGTTATTGAATACGTTCACATTGGCTGTACCAGCATAGCGCTTATCGGTACCTGCACCCACAACGGTTCGCGTGAAGATTCCTTTGTTGCGGTCTTTCTTCAGTTGTAAGTTGATGATCTTATCGGGCTCGCCATCTTTGATACCAGAAATATTGGCAAGATCGCCGTAATCGTCGATGACCTGCACTTTATCAATCATATCAGCAGAAAGCTGCTGGGTAGCTGCTTTAGGATCATTGCTAAAGAAATCTTTTCCATTCACACGCACTTTTGAAACTGTTTTACCCTGTGCGGTGATGTTTCCATTTTTATCGACTTCAATACCCGGCATTTTTTTCAGCAGGTCTTCTACCATGGCATTGGGCTTGAGCCGAAACGAGTCGGCTTTGTATTCAACCGTATCCTCTTTAACAATGATGGGAGGAGTGGAAATCACTATTTCTTGTAGTTGGCTATACTGTGGGCGAAGGGTAATATTCTCCAGTTTGAGCACCTCCTCGCCTTCTGGTACTTGATAGGCCTTGAGGGTTGTCCCGTAACTTATGTCTGAGATAGAGAGAACGAATTTGCGCTGTGGAATTCCCTTGATCAGGAAGAAACCGACATTATTGGATAAGGCTTTTATAGTATCCTTCCCACCTGCAATATACACTGCAACTGTAGCCCGGGAGATGGGAGTCCCCAGCGTATCCACTAACTTACCCGTGACCTGAAATCCTTCTTGAGCGTTTGTGGTCACTGTAAGTGCCAACATCATCAAAATCAATTGAAAAGATCTACTCATACCCTTTTGAATTCCGCAATTGGACGTCAAAGTTAGGCATTTGCCTTCGCAATGCTTTGTAAAAGGGATAAACGGTGCTTGAACGGGCCTGAAGGCAGGCTGTTTATGGGGGCTTTTCGGCATAAATGAGTTAATTTTGACCCCCTAGCCAGAACCGTAGGTATGTTAAAATTTTTATCAGGCATTTTCGGGGGGAGCAAGTCGGAAAAAGACGTTAAGGCGATCACGCCGTTGGTCACCTCCATCAACCAATATTTTCAGTCCTATCAATCGCTTTCGAACGACCAACTCCGGGCCAAAACCGACGAGTTTCGTGTCAGGATAAGAGAGCACCTAACTGAGATCGATGGGCAGATTGCGGATCTTGGACAACAAGCTGAGGCGTTACCTACCGAAGACATTGTGGGTCGGGATGAGATCTACAAGGAAATTGATGTCCTTAAGAAGAACAGGAACGAAAAAATTGAAGAAATTCTTGGCATCATTCTTCCGGAGGCATTTGCTGTAGTCAAAGAAACCGGCAGGAGGTTCAAGGAAGCAGATCAAATTGAATCAACTGCAACAACTTTAGACAGGGAATTGAGCGTTAAGAAAGAATACATTTCCATACAAGGCGATCGATCCGTGTTCAAAACTTCTTGGCAAGCTGCAGGCAATACCGTCCGCTGGAACATGGTTCATTATGATGTTCAGCTAATCGGTGGTACCGTGTTGCATCAGGGCAAGATTGCCGAGATGGCTACGGGTGAAGGTAAAACATTGGTCTCTACCCTACCCGCCTACTTGAATGCGTTGGCAGGAGAAGGAGTTCATATTGTAACGGTAAATGATTACTTGGCAAAACGCGACTCCGAATGGAATGGTCCCATTTTTGAATGGTTGGGTCTCACGGTCGATTGCATCGACAAGCATCAGCCCCACTCAGACGCCCGCCGAAACGCTTATCTGTCAGATATTACTTATGGCACCAACAATGAATTTGGTTTCGATTACTTGCGCGATAACATGGTGCATGCAGCAGATGAAATGGTCCAACGCAAGCACCACTATGCAATGGTCGATGAAGTGGACAGTGTCTTAATCGACGACGCCCGAACACCGCTGATCATATCTGGTCCCGTTGCAAAAGGCGATGACCAACAGTTTCACATCTTAAAACCTCGGATCCAGCAACTGGTAGAGGTTCAAAAACAAATTGTCAGCCGCTCTCTTCAGGAGGCAAAACGTCTTTTCGCTGAAGACAAAGACGCCCCTACGGATGGAGGAATACACTTGATGCGGGCATTTAGGGGATTACCTAAAAATTCAGCGTTGATCAAGTACCTCAGTGAACCCGGCATAAAAGTCAAACTGCAAAAAGCAGAAAATTATTTTCTTTCTGAACAGCAGAAGCACATGCCGGAGGTGGACGAGGAACTCTACTTCCACATCGATGAAAAAAACAATCAAGTTGAATTGACCGAAAAAGGTCTTCAACACATCACCAAAGGTGGAGAAGATCCCAATTTCTTTGTTCTACCTGATTTATCAGTTGCATTGGCCGAAATCGATCGTGCTGCAACTACCAGTGAAGAAAAACTGCAACAAAAAGAACAGCTCCTGCAGGAATATTCACAAAAAGCCGACCGCATCCATACGGTTCAGCAGTTATTAAAAGCCTACACCGTTTTTGAAAAGGATGTGGAATACGTGGTGCTCGATGGAATGGTGAAGATTGTTGATGAGCAAACGGGCAGGATCATGGAAGGGCGTCGCTACAGTGATGGACTCCATCAAGCGATAGAAGCCAAAGAAAACGTAAAAATTGAAGCTGCTTCGCAGACCTATGCTACGGTAACACTTCAGAATTATTTCAGGATGTACCACAAGTTAGCGGGTATGACTGGAACAGCAGAGACCGAAGCTGCTGAGTTATGGAATATCTATAAGCTGGATGTGGTTTCTATACCAACCAACCTCTCCTTGGTAAGAAAAGATCAGGAAGACCTGGTATATAAAACCAAACGAGAAAAATTCAAGGCAGTAATCGATGAGATTGAAGAGCTACGCAATGCGGGTAGGCCCATTCTCGTGGGTACCACTTCGGTGGAGGTATCTGAACTATTGAGCAGAATGCTTCAGCAGAAAAAAATTCCGCACAATGTTCTTAACGCAAAGCAGCACGCTCGCGAAGCGCAAGTTGTTGCTGAAGCGGGATTGGCAGGTAATGTAACCATTGCCACCAACATGGCAGGAAGGGGTACTGACATCAAACTCGGACCCGGCGTGAAAGAGGCAGGGGGACTTGCCATCATTGGTACAGAACGGCATGAAAGTCGCAGGGTAGACCGCCAGTTGCGCGGCCGTGCCGGTCGTCAAGGCGATCCCGGCTCCAGCCAATTCTATGTATCCCTGGAAGATGATCTGATGCGTATGTTCGGAAGTGATCGCATCGCATCATTGATGGATAGGATGGGCTATAAAGAAGGTGAAGTGATTCAGCACAGCATGATCACCAAGAGCATCGAGCGAGCACAGAAAAAAGTAGAGGAAAATAACTTTGGTATCCGTAAGCGGCTGTTGGAATACGACGACGTCATGAACAAGCAGCGCAATGTCATTTATGGAAAGCGGCAGCATGCATTGTTTGGGGAGCGCTTAGCATTGGACATCGATAATGCCTTTTACACCGTAGCCTCTACCATCGTCAACCAGTTTGCAGGAACGCAGGATACAGAAGGATTACGCCTCTCTGCCATCATGCATTTCAATACGGATTTCAATATTCCGGCAGAAGAATTGGAAAAAGCAGACGTTCAGCAATTATCTGAAAACCTCTATCAACTGGCCATTGAGCATTATGGACAGAAAAAGAAAATGTTGTCCAAGCAATCGCTCCCAGTATTCAATAACGTGAAGCAAACACAAGGCAGTCATATTGTAAATGTTGTTGTACCATTTACCGATGGAAAGAAAACATTGAATGCGTTGACAAATCTTGATAAAGCCTTGCAATCACAAGGAGGTGAAATGATCAACTCCTTGGAAAAGTCAATTACCCTTGCAATAATTGACGATAGTTGGAAAGAACATCTGCGTGCGATGGACGATTTGAAACAGAGTGTGCAGACTGCAGTGTACGAACAGAAAGATCCTTTGGTCATTTATAAGCAATCTGCATTCCAATTGTTTTCAACGATGGATGCAGAAGTGAGTAAAGAAATCGTTTCATTTCTCTGTCACGCATCGTTGCCCATTGGTGAGCAACTGCGTGAAGGACGCGAGAGCAGAACGGATATGAGTCGCATGAAAATCCGTAAAGACGAAATGAGTACAGATGGAATGGAGGGACAAAGCGAATACCATGATCCCTCCGTTCAATCCAAGCAAGAGCCTGTGCGCGTAGGCCCTAAAGTCGGCAGAAACGATCCCTGTCCTTGTGGCAGCGGCAAGAAATACAAAGCTTGTCACGGCAGAGATCAAGACTAGACCCATCGGCAACCATGCAGAAGCAGTTCTTCATATTCGCCCTCACTGCATGCTTATCCATGCAACTTCCTGCACAGGATCAGTTTGGGAAAAGTGTGCATGTGCAACGCGACCCACGAGTGGACAAGCTGGTCGATCTTCAAATCCAAGTCAACCGAGAAGCAGTAAAGGGCAAAACCATAATCGAGCAAGGGTATCGTATAGTTGTCATCTCCACCAACAAGCGCGACCAGGCCATGGAAGTAAAATCCCGGTTGATGAAAACCTATCCCGATCAGAAAACGTATCTTTTCTATCAATCACCGCATTTTCGCGTACAGTTTGGGAATTTCAGAACCTATAAGGATGCTGAAAAAATGAAGGCAGAATTGGAAGTCGAATATGGAAAATCGGTATTTATAGCACCTTCAAAAGTTGAAGTGAGAATGGACCAACAGGAAACTGAAAAAAACTGAAGTCATGGCCGTTGAAACCATAAAAAAATTAGCTGCTTCATATTTTGAGGCGTATCGATCGATACGCCGACACCTCCATGCTCATCCTGAACTGAGTTTTAAGGAATACGAAACGGCCGCTTATGTACGAGAACACCTAAGTGCACTTGGAATAGAACATTCAACCATTGGAGAGACCGGTGTAGTGGCGATGCTGCAAGGCAAACCTTCTTCACGGGTTGTTGCACTGCGGGCAGACATGGACGCACTTCCGATCCAGGAAGAAAATAAAGTTGAATATGCATCTCTGCATTCTGGAGTGATGCATGCTTGCGGTCACGATGTGCACACCAGTTGCCTACTAGGAGCAGCGCGCATATTAAATGAATTACGCCATGAGTGGGAAGGAACGTTGAAACTAATTTTTCAACCAGG
>JAFMES010000077.1 GCA_017856605.1 Chitinophagaceae bacterium | reverse complement strand
ATAGACTTTCTTGTTGAGTGGTTGAGCGGAATGCTGATCAAAGTGATTGTACCAATTCTTCAAGGTCTGCTTTGAAATGGTAGGAAGCGATCGCTTCACCGAAAATCCTGAAACTGTTTTGACCAACGAACCGGTAATGGAATTATTGATCAATGCATTGTAAAGCGCAGGAACAAGCGATGAGAGCTTAGACATCCGTGTGAAGTTGGCGATCAACCGCGCACGAAATGGAACTCCATTGGCATCGTAATAGTGCTGCAAGAATTCAGCCTTCAGTTTGGCCATGTCTACATTAGAAGGACATTCACTTTTACACGCTTTACAACTCAGGCATAGATCCATTACTTCATAGATCTCCTGATGGTCGTAGCGATTGGACTTGGGAGAATGCGTCAAAAATTCCCTAAGAATATTTGCACGGGCACGTGTGGTATCTTTTTCATTGCGTGTTCCCATGTAAGAGGGACACATGGTACCGCCAGATAAATGGGTTTTACGGCAATCCCCGGAACCATTGCACTGCTCGGCATGTTGAAGAATATCTTGTTGATGAAAACGGAATAACGTAGTGAACTCCGGCGTTAATTGTCCCGGTTCATACCGCAACATGGTATCCATTGGCGGAGTATCCACAATTTTATTGGGATTGAAAATGTGTTGTGGATCCCAAGCGTCTTTGATGGACTTTAAGAGGCGATAATTTTTTTCACCGACCATTTGTCGAATGAATTCGCCGCGCAATCGGCCATCGCCGTGTTCTCCACTCAATGAACCATTGTACTTTTTCACCAATGTTGCAACTTCTTCTGCAATGGAACGAAATAATTGGTTTCCCTCTTTGGTTTTTAGATTGATGATCGGACGCAAGTGCAATTCTCCAGAACCGGCATGAGCATAATGCACTGAATACAACCCATACTTTTTCAAGATCTCATTGAATTCACGGATGTAGGCTGGAAGATCTACAACGTCCACGGCAGTATCTTCTATCACCGGTACCGCTTTTTCATCGCCGGGTAAATTGCTCAGCAATCCCAATCCAGCTTTACGAAGCGACCAGATCTTTTTTGTATCTGCACCATACAGTACCGGAAAATGATACCCCAATCCCGCTGCACGCATGTCTGCTTCTACTTGTTGGGTGATCTTCTCAATTTCCTCGCGGGATTCACGACAAAATTCAATCACCAAAATGGCACCGGGATCTCCCTGAACAAAAAATCTATTCTTGCTTTGTTCACTATTTTCTTTGGTACACTCCAGCACATAATGATCGATCAGTTCACTGGCACTGGGTCGGTACTGAAGTCCGATCAAATTGGCTCGGAGTGATTCATCAATGGTATGAAAATGCACACACAAGAGTCCAATCTCCTTTGGCGGCAAGGGCACCACATTCAATTTAATCTCGGTGATGAATGCCAATGTGCCTTCGGATCCGGCAATGAGTGAGCAAAAATTGAATTCCGGTCCACCAGCTGTAAACGGAGCCATATCAATCAACAGATCAACAGCATAACCAGTATTGCGACGCTCGACAGATTTTTTGGGAAATTCTTTTCGGATCTCCTCTTGGGTTTCATAGTGACTGAGCAAGGAGCGCGTGGTGCGATAAATGGAGCCTTCCAAAGTTTGCAATTCGCATTTGGCATGAAAGGCCTCAAGGTCAACAGCGCCAAATACTACTTCGGAACCATCACTCAACAACGCCTTTACTTCCAATAAATGTTCTCGGGTGCTGCGGTACACCACCGAATTGGATCCACAGGAATTATTACCGACCATCCCTCCGATCATTGCTCGATTGGCAGTGGAGGTTTCGGGACCAAAAAACAATCCGTGTGGTTTTAAAAATAAATTGAGTTCATCACGGATCACACCAGGTTCCACCCTAACCCATCCTTCTTCCTTATTCAATTCGATGATGCGGGTGAAGTTGCGTGATACATCCACAACAATACCATTGCCCACAACTTGTCCCGCCAATGAAGTTCCGGCAGTGCGTGGTATTAAACTGGTCTTGTTGTTTTTTGCGAAAAGAATCAGCTCGCGAAGATCATCCATACCATCAGGGATTGCAACGGCAAGGGGCATCTCCCGGTAAGCAGATGCATCCGTGGCATACAGGGTACGCATCGTTGTATCGGTATGTAACTCACCTTTGAGTCGACCTGCAAGCTGCCTCAATTGCTGCTCCATCATGGTGGTGCAAAATTACCAAATCAAGAGGAGCAGACCGAACTATTTCTGCGACAAAAACGCTTTTGAATAATTGATCTTCTTGGCGTCCATATGAGGCAGGTGACCAATCAGTCGCTTTTTGAAGCTCTCGAAATCACGGGCTTCGCGAGGCGACCACCCAATTTCGGCCAATGCCAACGCACGGGGATACGTCATGTATTCGGCATAGGAAATGTTCGATATGTATTCCGTCCATACATTGGCCTGTACACCTACAATATAGCGGGTGTCTTCAGGCGACAATCCGAGCTGATCCACATCAAATGAATAGGTCTTGGACAAGGGAAGGTTTCCGCCAATTGCCAGCGGCTCGGTCTTGGGGTCGCCCTGATAGTAATCCAAATAAAAGAAACTGTTGGGAGTCATCACAGCTTGGTGTTTTTGTTTTGCAGCTTCTATCCCCCCATTAACTCCACGCCACGACATCACCATGGCGTTGGGTGAAAGTCCCCCTTCCAATATCTCATCCCATCCGAGCATCTTCTTTCCTTTTGATGTAATGAACTGATCTATCCGTTTGATAAAATAACTCTGCAGTTCATCCTCATTCTTTAAACCCAATTGCTTGATGAGGTTTTGACAAAACCGACTTTCCCTCCATTGTTTCTTGGGACATTCATCGCCACCAATATGAATGTATTGCCCGGGAAATAATTCCATCACTTCTGTCAACACATCCTGCATGAATGCGAATGTTTCCTCACGTGGACAAAGCACATCTTCAGAAACACCCCACATCGTTGCTACCTGATAGATCTTATCAGGGTTGCATCCTAATTGCGGATACGCTGCAAGAAGGGCCTGCGAATGGCCGGGCATCTCAATCTCCGGTATGATCGTAATGTATTTACTGCTCGCATATGCAATCACTTCCCGTATTTGGTCCTGAGTATAAAAGCCGCCGTGCGGTTTACCATCTAATTTTCGATCACGTAAATGCCCAAGTGTTGTTTCCTTTCGGACCGAAGAGATTTGTGTGAGCAATGGATATTTTTTTATTTCAATCCTCCATCCCTGATCTTCTGTCAAGTGCCAATGAAACGTATTCAATTTATACATGGCCATGATATCCAAGAATCGTTTAACATCTGCCACACTAAAAAAATAACGACCCACATCCAGCATCAATCCTCTGTAACCCAGTCGGGGTTCATCTTCGATGCGCACTGCCGGAACGGTTACTCCAGCGGATGCTGGTCGCAATTGAAACAACGTCTGCACAGCATAGAATGCACCCTTTCCAGAACTTGCTTCGATGAGTATTTTTTTTGATGTCACTTCCAAAACATATGCTTCCTCAGCCAAGGCAGGATTTTTTTTGAATTGAATTCCGGATCCGCCTGATATCCCTTGTCGTGCAACAACTGATAGTCCGGATGCCGCATTAAACTGCTCAGCCACTAAATTGGCAATAGGCAGAAACGCTGCATCGTTCGATTGTATCTGCATGCCTTTTTTGAACGTGAATTGTCCCGCGCCAGCTGTAACCTTTTTGGGATAAGGAATGAGGTTGAATTCCGATTGGGAAAAACCAAAGGAAGCTAATAGGAGCAATAAGAATGGGAGCAAGAATCGTTTCATGATGTTGGTTTGGATGAAATTAATGAAATTATCATCGAGTTTCTTTTTACATTTAAGTATGAAAAATAATCGCAGAAATTTTCTTCGCTCCGTAGGTGCTGTTGCCGGTGCAATGGCCGTTGCTCCTTCACAGGCCCTTCAATCAGAACAGGTCACTCTCCTACGTTCGGGAATAAAAAATAGTTCCAACGATAAGATCAGATTGGGACTCATAGGTGCAGGAATCATTGGGCATTACGATACCGATACCGCTTTGAAAGTCCCGGGCACTGAATTGGTTGCTGCCTGCGATCTGTACAGTGGGCGACTAGCCTATGCGAAAGAAAAATGGGGAAAGGACCTGTTCACAACACGGGACTACCGTGAGATACTGAACAGAAAAGATATTGATGCCGTTTTGATCTGCACGCCCGATCATTGGCATCAACGCATTGCCATTGATGCAATGAATGCCGGCAAGCATGTGTATTGTGAAAAGCCGATGGTACAAAAGATCGAACAGGGAATGGCCATCATTGAAACACAAAAAAGAACGGGTAAGGTATTTCAGGTTGGAAGTCAGCGCGCCAGTGCACAGGCCATTCTGGAGGCCAATAAGATTCTAAAGTCTGGAACAATTGGCGAACTGACATATATCCAGGCGTTTTGTGATCGCACCGATGCCCGTGGGGCTTGGCAGTATTCAATTCCACGCGACGCATCACCAGAGACAGTTGATTTTGACACCTTTCTCGGTTATGCTCCAAAAGTCCCGTTTGATGCCAAGCGTTTTTTCCGCTGGAGGAACTATAAAGATTATGGAACGGGCGCTGCAGGAGATTTGATCGTGCACTTACTCACCAGCATTCATGTAATTACCGGTTCATTGGGACCCAGCAGAATATTCAGCCTTGCTGATCTTAAGCTCTGGAAAGACGGTCGCGATGCCTATGACGTTGTCAATGCGTTGATGGATTACAAAGCATCACCACAACACAATTCATTTCAGGTAGCTACGCGAGTGAACCTGACAGATGGTGAAGGCAAAGGAGGATTTGGACTAAAAGTAATAGGTACAGAAGGCGTTATTGATATCGGCTGGAATGACTTTACATTAAAAACACTGAAACGAAAAGCTGCACCTGGCTATGGTGGATATGATTCGTTCACCAGTTTTTCAGCTAAAGAAAAAGAGGAATTCAAAAAATGGTATGCGTCTGAATACGGGACCGATATGGGCGGATACAGTTTTGATAAAGAGATGAAGTTCGCTTCGCCTAACGGATACGATGATCGACTTGATCACCTCACGGTATTTTTCAATGGCATACGTACAGGGAGTCCGATTGTAGAAGATGCCTCGTTTGGTTTAAGGACTGCTGCGCCTTCAATTGCATGCAATTTGAGTATGGAGCTGGGTAAACCCATTGCATGGGATCCGGTGAATATGAAATTGTTATAATCAACGATTCCGCCAGTCCCATAATACTAGGTCCCATGGGATACCGCCGTAGACCAGTGTATCGATCACCTGAAACCCCGTATTGATATGCGCTTTTAGTGAACGGGTATTGGCCTGTGCTACGTCAGTGACCAGGTATTCAAATTGATCCGCGTAGCAATCGCGATAATGCCCATATAACCCCTGCACCAGTCCTTTCCCTCTGTACGCTCCTGCCACGCAGAGTTGTCCCACCACCACATAATTCGTCTCTTTGAGTAGTCGCCCCTTGTAAGGAGTACGATCAATCACATTGAACAAATCCGCAATGAGGTCGTGTCCCTCGCGAACGGACTGAACTGATACCAGCGAATAGCCTGCAAGGACATCGCCATCTTTAGCGATGATCGACGGCAATGCATCGTTCATGCGAGTAAGGTAATCGATGGTGTATTCGGCAGTGAGGAAACCTTGCGACTGTGCAACGTCATCGGTGATTCGATTACGCAAGTTCTTGCGTTGGAGTTCTTGAATCTGAACAATCTCCTTTGAAGTAGAAACGGTAGTATAGTGAATGGAATTCATAATCAGCAAAGTCTAAGATAACAATAGAAGATGTAAATTCATGGGAATAAACTCAATCATGAGAAAAGACAGAATGAATAGCTGGAAAGATTACATACTTGAATTCCTCATGCTCTTCAGTGCTGTTACGCTTGGTTTTATTGCAGAAAACCTGCGGGAGGACTATTCAGATCGGCAAGTAGAGCGTGAATACATGCGTTCGTATTTAGGCGATCTTAAGAACGATACATTTAACATCAACAGGGGACTTCCACTCAAAGAACAACGATTGAAAGCCATTGATTCTATCTTTCAATTTTTTAAAGCCAATGAAGGAGTTGATCGTGTTCCGGCGTATTTAATTTCTGTGATGAAAAGAGCATCGTGGGATCGATCGTATGTTCAGAATACCGCTACCATGAGTCAGCTTAAAAATTCAGGTGGATTGCGACTCATACGGAAGAAAATTGTAGCTGACTCCATTGCGATGATTGATTTTAGATGGGAACGATTGGAATACTATCGGGAGCGCTACATCGAAAATCAGCGGGATATTTATTTATTGGAAGAAAAAATCATCAATGCATTTGATCAATTGGACAGTTACATTTCCAATGAAACAACAGATAATGGTCACAATGTCCCACTGAACGGATACATACGCATCAACAAACAGTACCTGAACGAATACCTCAACTTGCTTGCGCGACAACAAACGGTTACCCGTCAGGACCGGTATAACTATACCAATTTGATGCGATCGTCAGAGCGACTCATCACCCTCATCAACAAAGAGTACGGCTTTTAAAGTATGGGGTGAACCTTTTACCCGGTTAATTGTTGTAACGAGATAATAATTCACTCGTTTTCAATTAGTTACTCATGTCGCGCTCCCTTTTTTCTCTTCTCCTTGCTCTAATTTGTTATTCTGCTATTAACGCCCAAACCCAGGGCAACATCAATGGTTTTGTACGCAAAGCCAAAACACTGGTTCCCCTGCAGGGTGTAACGATTAGTGTAGTGGGTACAGATCGGCAGGCTGTGAGTGACAGTACTGGTTTTTTCCGAATCAGAGGATTGGAAACCCGCATCTATACGTTAGAAGCAACTTCAATTGGATATAAGTCCCAACAAAAATTCGATCTTCAGCTGACTTCAGGTAATACACTCGAGGTCAATTTTGAACTCGAGGAAGAGTCGCAACAAATGGGCACCATTGTTGTCCGAGCCAATTTTCCAAAACCGGTGGGAGTTGTCAACTCGGTGCAAAGTCTAAGTGCAAATGAGATTGTGCGGTATCCGGGTGCGAATTTCGATATGGCAAAAGTGGTGCAATCGTTTCCTGGAGTGTCTGGATCGGTTGGGTTTCGCAACGACATCATCATTCGGGGAGGTGCTCCTAATGAGAACGTGTATTATTTGGATGGAGTGGAAGTGCCTACCATCAATCACTTTGCAACGCAAGGAGCGGCAGGCGGACCAGTAGGCATTTTGAATGTTGCTTTTTTGGATCGTGTTACACTTCATACATCCGCATTTCCGGCTCGCTACGACAATCCACTATCCGGAGTGCTACAATTCAAACAACGCAATGGAAATCCAGAGCGATTCCAGGGAAACATTCGACTCAGCGCAAGTGAAACCGCACTGACCGGTGAAGGTCCCCTTGGCAAAGCCAATGGAAAAACAACCTACATCGCATCAGTACGCAGATCGTATTTACAATTTTTATTCAAGGCGATTGGTTTGCCTTTTTTGCCGGACTATTGGGACTACCAATATAAGATCACACACAAACCTGATGCGAATAACGAGATCAACATCATCGGCATAGGATCAATTGATAAGTCTGTTTTATTAAAACCAAAAGATGCAACGATTGAGCAGCTTTCAATTCTCGATCGAATACCGGAATACCAACAACGCACCAATACGATTGGAGTTTCCTGGCGCCATGCGATGGATAAAGGGTACTGGCAATTGGTGGTGAGCAAAAACACATTTAATAATGGTGCGGATAAATACGAAAACAATGACAAGAGCAGTGAAAACAACCGCATCCTAAAGTACAGTTCGTTGGAAGATGAGAATCGAGTGAGGTATGAAATCAATTTTCCGCTGGGTAAATTCCAGATGAATGCCGGCGCACAGTTGATTTATACCAACTATGAAAATTCAACATTTCAGCGGCGCTTTGGTTTTTCTGCTAACTACCAGACTGCCTTTAGCATGTTAAGGTATGGAGCATTTGTCAGCAGTACGGTCAAACTCATTAACGATCGGTTGTCGGTTACAGCAGGACTTCGTACCGACGGCAACGACTATATGATTAGCGGCAATAAGCTTGGAAAGCATTTGTCGCCTCGACTAGCAGCTACGTACTCCATTACGCGAGGACTCAATGTAAATGCTTCCGTTGCGCGCTATTACAAGACCCCTGCCTATACCATTCTGGGGTTTCAGCAAAGAAATCCAGCTACTGGGAGAAAAGAATTCGTAAACAAGAATGCTGAATTTATTTCATCGGATCACTTGGTTGCGGGATTGGAGTGGTTGCCCAGCAGTAGCATTCGTATAACAGCAGAAGGGTTTGTAAAAAATTATGGTAACTACCCCATCTCGTTAGCTACCGGTATTTCGCTTGCCAATTTGGGTGGTGATTTCGGCGTATTGGGGAATGAAGCAATTTTCAGTACGGGTAAAGGAAGAACATCTGGATTTGAATTGTTGTATCAGCAGAGGTTAACAAAACAGTTCTATGGAATTCTTTCCTACACGTATTATACTAGTAAGTTTTCTGGATTTGATGGCATACTGATTCCATCCGCATGGGATAATAATCATCTGGTATCCTTCACGGGAGGGTATCGATTAAAACGCAACTGGGAAATAGGCGTGCGCTTCCGTTATCAAGGAGGTGCTCCATATACTCCTTATGACATTGCCGCATCTGTCGATAATTACTACTTTTTAGGAGATGGAGTGTTGGACTATTCACGACTCAATCGGCAGCGCTTACGTGCATTCAACGCAGCTGACATCCGCATCGATAAAAAATTCAATTTTAAGAAATGGTCGCTTGATCTTTACCTCGATATTCAGAACGCATACAACAGCAAAAATCCCACTCCTCCGAATTTTACACTCAAGCGTAATGCAGACGAGAGTTTTGCCACTACAACAGGAGAACCCTACAATCCGGGAGTATTTGGAAATCCATTGGTCCCAAATAACCGCTCAAAAGGAATTCC
>JAFMES010000076.1 GCA_017856605.1 Chitinophagaceae bacterium | reverse complement strand
GTAATGCCAATGCGGGTGTAGTAGTGAACCAGATTGGCTCCTGCTCTGCTTCTGCACTACTCATGATTTCTGCTATGGGAGCTTTCCCGCTTCGCTTAAGGTATTCTTCTGAACAAATCAGGAGAGCTGCAGCTCCGTCATTCATGGTGCTTGCATTTGCCGCAGTAACTGTCCCATCTTTTTTAAAAGAGGGAGACAGTGCAGGAATTTTTTCAAATTTCACGTTCCATGGTTCTTCGTCTTTGTTTACCACGACCGATTCTCCTTTCTTCTGTGGAATTACAACCGAAACTAGTTCACGGTCGAACCAGCCCCGCTCCCATGCTTGCTGTGAACGTTTATAACTCTGAATTGCAAATTCATCCTGCTCTTCTCGACTAATGGCACAGGATACAGCACAATGCTCTGCTGCCATTCCCATAGCCTGCTGATCATATGGATCCACTAGCCCATCCTTTGATAAACCGTCGATGAGCTGGGTATTGCCATATTTGTGGCCCCATCGATGACCTTCAACATAAAAAGGCACATTGCTCATGCTCTCCATGCCGCCTGCAACGATCAGATCAGCCTCGCCTAATTGGATGGCTTGATAGGCCATCGCCACTGCTTTCATTCCACTGGCACAGACCTTGTTGACAGTAGTTGCAATGCTATTGGTGGAAAGTCCCGCATGAAGCGCGGCTTGACGAGCAGGAGCTTGTCCCAAATTTGCAGAAATCACATTCCCCATAATCACCTGCTCAACATGTGCAGCATCAACAGCTGCCTGCTCTAACGCTCCTCGGATGGCTATTCCCCCCAATGAAGTTGCAGGAATTCCTGAAAGCGATCCTCCAAATTTCCCAATGGGAGTTCGAACAGCGGCAAGAATGAATACTTTTTTCATGGCATCATTTTTTATACATAATACTTGCAGAAAAGGGACTCAATGCTGTAGGATCGGCATTGGTAGCTGCTGAAACTAGCATATTATTATGCACATACAAACGCCAACCTTTTGAAGGAAGAGGAAGTTTGCGCACATCATTGCTCCCATTGTAGATGACACGAATTTCCTTCCAGCTATCACCAACTGATGCACCATTCAAGGTAAAGGCAATCAAGCCGTCAGGTAAATTTTCATCAAAACGGATCAGCGATGCAATTTGCTCCTGTGTGGTCATTCGAAACGCCGGATGGTCTTTTCTCATTTCAATCAAGCGCTTCACATAATTCACAACATCAGCATGCTCCTCTTTCTGATACCAGTTAATTGCATTGATACTGTCTCCTGCATTGAAAGAGTTCTCTACTCCTTTTTTCGAGCGAAGAAACTCAGTTCCAGCATGAAGAAATGCAATACCCTGCGAAGTGAGTACAATTGAGAGCGATAGCAGATGCATTTGCTTGCGTAGGGATATTGGATCAGATGCATTGGATACGGCCAGCTTATCCCACAAAACGTGGTTGTCATGGCATTCACAATAGGATATCACTTTACCCGGTTCATTGGCATAAGGAGCTTGAGAGTAGTTTACTTTTCCATAATTTACCTGAGGATGAGCGCAGGAAGCCACTACACCAAATTTGATGCTTTCTTCCATTCCTTTCTTACCAGATGCAAATCCTCTATCGGCGTGATTGAATACACTTCCTTTGATACCATCACGCAAATCGTCGCTGAAAACTGCAATACCTTCCAGTTGATGCGCATTTTTTTTAATCGCCCTAAGCGCTTCGGGAAGAGGCGACTCAGAAGCGGTCCATCCCTCTCCATATAATAAAATGTCGGGCTTGATTGCATGCAATTCCCTTGAAATCATGTTCATGGTTTCAATATCATGAATGCCCATCAGGTCAAATCGAAATCCATCAATGTGGTATTCGTTCACCCAATAGGCAAGTGATTCTATCATGAATTTTCGCATCATTGGCCGTTCACTGGCTGTTTCATTTCCGCATGCTGATGCATTAGAAAATGTGCCATCGTTGCGCTGTCGATAATAATAGTCCGGTACCAACTGATTGAAATAGGAGGTTTCAGTGAGCATGGTGTGATTATAAACCACATCCATCACAACCCGGATTCCCTTCTTATGCATGGCCTGAATCATCTCTTTGAATTCTCTGATTCGGGTAATGCCATCTGAAGGATTGGTAGCATAGGATCCTTCTGGAACATTGTAATTGAGCGGATCGTATCCCCAATTGTATTGCAGACTATCGGGTTTGCTTTCAACTACACTATAAAAATCATAAGAGGGCAACAAGTGCACGTGGGTTACACCGAGATCCTGCAAATGATCCAAGCCGGTGGCGATGCGTTTATCATTGACAACGCCCGCTTCCGTCAACCCTAAAAATTTTCCTTTGTTTCGTGTGCCTGAACTTGGATGAATGGTTGCATCTCTGACATGCAGTTCATACACTACTGCATCTACCGGTAATCCTCCCACTCCTTCATTCAGTTGCTTTCTGGTGCTGAAGGAAGGCGACTTATCTTCTCGCCAACCCATAGGATTCGTGTCGTTCAAATCGATAACAACTGCACGTTTCCCATCGGTACCAACTGCTTTCGCATATGGGTCAGGAACCTCACTCAGCCACTTACCATTGACCAAAACCTGAAATACATAATACCGCCCTTTGAGGTCGCTTGCGAATGAAATCGACCAAGTACCTTGCTCGGATTGCTGCATGAGGTGGGTCGACACGATATCGCTCCCAAGCGATGAGCCATAAAAAGTGATTCTGGCAGCATCGGCAGTGGGACTCCAAATTTTGAAACTCGATTTCTGAGGTGTATATGTGAGTCCCAGGTCATTACCATGATACACTGGATAAATCTTGGAATCTTGAAATTGTCCGAAACCACGATGCACTGTCATCATACTTAAAAAAAATAGTGCTGTAATTACATATCGCATAAACAAAAATGCATTTTATTATTCTGTTTCTGGTGCCAAAGACCAATGTTCTGGGGAACGCCACAATCCTGACAGTAGCAATTCCCGCATAAAGAAAAACTCTTTGGGTAATTTATCATACATCATGGAAAAAAGCTCCTCATGAGCAAGAATTTCTTTCTTCCATGCTTCCCTATCCACATCCATTACCGCATCGTATTGCTCCGGAGAAAAATTCAATTTTCCCCACTCGATGTCCTCGTACTTGGGCACCCATCCAACTGGACTTTCAATGGAAACCACTTCCCCATATACTCTCTGCACAATCCATTTTAACATGCGCATATTATCGCCAAAACCAGGCCAACTGAATTTCCCTTTCTCATCTTTTCTGAACCAGTTAACCCCAAAAATTCGCGGTGGGTTAGGAATATTTCTTCCCAACTGCAACCAATGATTAAAATAATCGGCCATGTGGTATCCACAGAAAGGCAACATGGCAAATGGATCTCTCCTCACTTTTCCAATTTCACCAAAGGCAGCTGCCGTAGTTTCAGAACCCATTGTCGCAGCCAGATACACACCAAAATTCCAATTAAAGGCCTGATATAATAATGGAATGGTACTGCTTCTCCTCCCGCCAAATATGAATGCACTTATTGGAACACCTTCAGGATTTTCCCACTCAGCATCTATGCTTGGACACTGATGCGCCGGTGCAGTAAATCGTGCATTGGGATGTGCAACGGGTTTGCCAGATGCAGGATCGTGTAATTCACCGCGCCAGTTGTAAATTTTTTCTGGCACTTCCTTGGTTAATCCTTCCCACCAAATATCTCCATCGTGTGTAACACCTACGTTGGTAAAAATGCTGTTACTTGAAAGAGCAGCAATTGCATTGGGGTTGGTATGTGCATTGGTACCAGGGGCAACACCAAAATATCCGTACTCGGGATTAATCGCATACAACTTTCCATCTTTTCCTGGTTTGATCCAGGCAATGTCATCTCCAACTGTGGTCACTTTCCAACCATTCATATCATCGGGCGGTATCAACATGGCAAAGTTGGTTTTCCCGCAAGCACTTGGAAAAGCAGCAGCAACATAAGTTTTTCTTCCGCTTGGATCTTCAACTCCGAGAATCAACATGTGCTCAGCAAGCCAACCTTCTTCTTTAGCCATAACAGAGGCAATCCGAAGTGCTAAACATTTTTTTCCTAATAGCGCATTGCCACCATAACCCGAACCATAGGAAGCTATTGCTCGATCTTCAGGATAATGAACAATGTATTTTGTAGTAGGATTGCAGGGCCAAGGCACATCTTTTTGTCCCGGCTCCAGTGGAGCACCCAATGAATGAAGGCATTTTACATATTCGCCATCGTTGCCCAGGGCGTCTACTACCTTTCGGCCGACACGCGTCATGATGTGCATGTTGACAACCACATAGGCTGAGTCGGTCAACTGAATCCCGAATTTTGCCAGAGGAGATCCGATCGGTCCCATGCAAAAAGGAATAACATAGAGCGTGCGACCTTTCATCGACCCCTTGAACAACTCTTTTAATCGAGGTTTCATTTCACGAGGATCCACCCAGTTGTTGGTGGGACCAGCATCTTCTTTTCTTCTGCTGCAGATGAAGGTCTTATCCTCCACCCGCGCAACATCACTGGGATCAGAATTACAAGCAAAGCAGTTGGGCCATTTTTGAGGATTCAACCGCTTGAATGTTCCATTCTGTACCAACAGTTCACACATTCGATCATACTCCTCTTTTGAACCATCGCACCAATAAACAGATTCAGGGGTGCAAATTGTGACCATTTCATTCACAAATTCAATGGCTTCCTGATGCAAAAAATAACTGGGAGGTTGGGTCGGCATAGCAATGGCGTTTTACAGGGACAAAGTTACTGGTTTAGGGAACCGCTTTTTTGAACAATGGAGGTAAAAAATGAGTAATTTCAGATCTCAAAGCCTTTTTACGATCATGCAGAAACGTTTAATTGTTTTTAGCAGTTTTTTACTTCTATTTCTCATTGGATTTTTTGTTTTTCGTGAACAGGATTCCGTTGGACAAGAATCAATTCCCGTCACCGTCGATTTCAATTACCATGTTAGGCCCATACTTTCTGATCGCTGCTTTAAATGTCACGGACCAGATGCGAATAAACGAGAAGCGGGACTTCGATTGGATACTGAAGAAGGTGCATTCGCAGCCCTTAAAGATGACCCGAAACAACATGTAATCATTGCAGGAGATCCACTCGCTTCAGCTCTTTATCAACGAATAACAAGCACAGATACGGCCGAGGTGATGCCCCCGCCCTCTTCCAAACTCAGCCTATCCCAAAACGAAATTGCGATCATTAAAAAATGGATTGAACAAGGGGGTGAATACAAGCGCCATTGGTCGTTTATCCCGCCCACTCGACCTACTGTGCCCAAGGTAGATAAAAGCTTGAGGGCAAAAAATCCCATCGATAATTTTGTTTTCGCAAAAATGAAAGAAGTGGGATTGACACCCAATTCGCCAGCCGATAAAGAAAGTTTATTGAAAAGGGTGTGCATGGACATCACAGGACTTCCCCCTTCCATTGAAATGCAAGAACGCTTTCTCAACGACAATTCATCTAATGCATATGAAAAAATCGTTGATGAATTATTAAACAGCAGACACTACGGTGAAAAAATGGCAATATCCTGGATGGATGTTGCACGCTATGCCGACAGTCACGGTTACCAAGATGACGGATACCGAACCATGTGGCCTTGGCGCGATTGGGTGATCCATGCATTCAATAAAAATTATTCTTTTTCAAAGTTCTTGACCTGGCAGCTTGCCGGAGATCTTCTTCCCCATCCTACCAAAGAAACACGTTTGGCAACCGGTTTCAATCGCAACCACAAGATTACCCAAGAAGGAGGCATCATTGATGAAGAATACAGAATCGAGTACGTAACGGATAGAACCAATACGTTTGGAAAAGCCTTTCTTTCCATTACATTGGAATGTGCAAAATGCCACGATCATAAATACGATCCTGTCTCACAGAAGGAGTACTATAGCATGTTTGCTTTTTTTGATCGTGTTCCAGAAAAAGGATTAGTAGGCGATATTCAACTCGCATCACCAGGTGATCCACCGAACATGAAGATCAGTACGGCAGATGTGAGATCTGTTCTCTCGTTCATCAATAAAAAAGAAGAAGGGGATGTAACTGTCATGATCATGCAAGACAGTGCAAATATTCGCGCGACCCGAGTGCTCAAGCGTGGCGTTTATGATCAGCCAACCGATACGGTGGATATCACTACGCCAGCAGCTATTCTAGGATTCACATCTTTCAATGAAAAAAATAGACTGGGACTTGCTAAATGGCTGGTCTCGCCAGAGCATCCCCTTACTGCTCGAGTTTTTGTCAATAGAGTCTGGAATGAATTTTTTGGAAGAGGAATTGTAAAGACTGTTGGAGATTTTGGAATGCAAGGTGAACTGCCCACTCATCCTGAATTATTGGACTGGCTAGCGGTCGATTTTCGCGAAAGCGGATGGAACATCAAGCGATTGGTAAAATTGATTGTTACCTCTGCAACCTACCAACAATCTGCTGCACGATCAAAGAAAAAACAACAACTGGATCCAGAAGATAAGTACTACAGTTATTTTCCTAGAATCCGACTCAATGCTGAACTTCAGAAAGACCTTATTCTATCTAGTGCAGGAATTTTGAACACAGAGATTGGCGGGCCAAGCGTAAAACCGTATCAACCAAAAGGCGTATGGGAATCTACTACATCTGGGCGTGGAGAGCTTGCACGCTATGTTCAGGACGATGGAGATAAACTTTACAGGAGAGGATTGTATCATTTCATTAAACGCACAGCACCACCTCCATCCCTACTGATCATGGATGCGAGCAATCGTGATCAATGCGAAGTAACACGATTGCGGACAAATACACCTCTGCAAGCACTCGTATTGATGAATGATCCACAGTATTTGGAAGCAGCTAGGGTACTGGCCCAACGCATGGCCATTACAACTGGAACACCCCGTGAGAAAATACGCGTGTCATTTAGAAAAATCCTTTGCCGTCAGCCCAATGAAAAAGAACTCAACCGCATGGAAGCTTATTATCAAAATGAATACAATAAGTTCAAAGGCCGCCCAGAACGTTCTGCTGCGTTGCTTTCAGCTGGAGAGTACAAACAAATAACAACTGCAGATCCAGCAGAAACAGCGGCGCTGATGCAACTCAATCACATGCTGATCAACCTTGATGAGACAACCATAAAGTGAACCGATGGAACAACAAGAAAAAAAATTTCGACTGAATGTAACTCGCCGCCGTTTTCTTACTGGAGCAGGATTGGGTATTGGAAGTGCAGCACTCGGAACGCTTCTTTTCAAGGATCAACTGATGGGGAAGCAAGAGCTAAACAGTCTCCCACTTGGAGTTGCACAGTTTGCTCCTAAGGCCAAAAGAATCATTTATCTTTTTCAAAACGGCGCTCCTTCTCAACTGGAGACCTTTGATTACAAGCCCTTGCTGAATAAAATGCATGGTGAAGAATTACCTGCATCTATTCGAATGGGACAACGACTTACCGGAATGACCGCTAATCAGGATAAATTTCCGTTGGTGGGCTCAACCTTTTCCTTTGCGCAGCATGGACAATCCGGTGCATGGGTTTCTGAACTGTTTCCACACATGGCATCGATTGTGGATGAACTCTGCTTTATCCGATCCATGAATACCGAAGCCATCAATCACGACCCGGCACTCACATTTTTCCAAACCGGAGCGCAGCAAGGAAATCGACCCAGCATGGGAGCCTGGGTGAGTTATGGATTAGGAAGCGAGAACTCCAATCTCCCTTCGTTCACGGTACTCTTATCGCGCGGAAGAGGCAATGGCCAGGGTGTTTATTCTAAATTATGGACCAACGGTTTTTTGGATAGCGTGCACCAAGGCGTAGTCTTCAGCAGCGGAGACGATCCAGTGCTCTATTTAAATAATCCTGCTGGACATGATCGCAAAAGCAGAAGAGACATGCTCGATCAACTTGCGCAATTCAATGCTGAGTCATTTGAAACCATTGGTGATCCAGAAATAAATAACCGCATACAGCAATACGAAATGTCGTACCGCATGCAAAGTGCAGTACCTGAGTTGACTGATTTGAGTAAAGAATCAGACACTACGATAAAATTATACGGTCCCGATTGCTTGGTTCCCGGAACGTATGCAGCGAACTGTTTGCTTGCAAGAAAACTGTCTGAATCTGGAGTTCGCTTTGTCCAACTCTATCATCAGGGTTGGGACACGCACGGAAATCTTGCAGGAGATATGCGCATGCAAGCTGAAGATGTAGATAGAGCATCCGCAGGATTAATTAAAGATTTAAAGCAAAGAGGACTGCTAGACGAAACACTGGTCATTTGGGGTGGTGAATTTGGAAGAACTAATTACTGTCAAGGAAAACTGGATGCTCAAAACTACGGCCGTGATCATCACCCCAAATGTTTTACTCTTTGGGTTGCAGGCGGAGGAATTCGTCCCGGTACCATTTATGGCCAAACCGATGAATTTGGCTACAACATTGTGAAGGATCCAGTAAGTGTACACGACTTTCATGCCACCCTACTCCATTTGATGGGAATCGATCATGAACAACTCACGTATCGACACTTAGGAAGACGCTATCGCTTGACCGATGTTGCTGGAACAATTGTGCCCGGAATTATAGCATAGCATGTTGAAGAAACTGAGCAATATCAACCTTTGGACTTTCATCGTCCTGTCAGCAGCCATCCTATTGGTCGTAATTGATTGGGATGATGCGCCGCGCGTTGTTACTGCATTGGGGCGACTGCATCCTGTTCTCATGCATCTACCAATTGCCTTAGTCATTCTTCTATTACCCCTGGTACTATTGGAACAACGAACTAAACAGGGTGCTGCATTACGGGAATTAAATGCAGTTCTACTTCAATGGACTGCCTTTCTAGCTTCATGCACAGCCCTTGCCGGTGCTCTTTTGTCAATGGGCAGTGAATACGATCAAGAATTACTGACTCAACATACATGGTGGAGTTTAGGCATGACCATCTCACTGTTGCTTTTGGTTTTTCTTCGTAGCCAGTTTGATATACATCCTGCTATATGGAATATGATTTTAGTG
>JAFMES010000075.1 GCA_017856605.1 Chitinophagaceae bacterium | reverse complement strand
GTTTCAGTGAATTGGCTGGAAAAAATGGAGGAATCTACTGCTTCCAGCAAAAGACCGTTGACCATTTTTCTAAACGTAACTTTTTCAAAAATTGACGTGTCTGACTCATTTCCTTCCGTTCTGTAATGAATGATGGCAACGGGCAGTGAGTCGATCGATTGAAGTTCGGCTTCCAGATAATTTGATAATGGGAAATAGGGTTCTTGTTCCGACTCCTTGCATCCTGCAAATGCAAGAATACACGACACCACAATTAATATACAACGCCTCATTCTGCAAAATTAAGAATGCGCGATGAAACGCATTAGTTTATCGTTCTGATAAGTCCAATGCGTATACCCATGTCCATTAGGTTTTCTTTGATAGGGTATTTGTCTTTGAAGCTGGATAGCAGTTGATAGCGTACCTGTGGACCAATACTCCATTTGTACGTCCCCTTAGTGAAATTGATATTGGCCTCCAGCGCTGTATTGACGTTGAACCTTCTATTCAAGCTAGGCTCTTTTGCATAATTTCTGAGGTTGGTCGATATCAGGTAAGAGTAGTTGGCAAAAACATAGGTAGGCTGAATTGTGGAAGCTACGGAGAAATTAAACGACTTATTTCCCGTAACACGGTAGTCCAATCCAATGGGCACTGAAAACATGTAATGCTCATTACGCAAATTCACTTTTGACGTGCCATTGTCATTTCTATAGATTGAAACTGCATTGATAGGCGTTGAGTTATAGCCGGTATTGTTTACTGCATAAGTAGCCATTTCAGGATAGCCGCTATAAGCGTCAATTTGATAATGATTGTAATTAGCCTGGAAGCCAGTTTTCAGTGATAAGCGCTTGTTGATGGGGTAGAACATAACCGTTCCAACTTCAAATCCCATTCCCGGCCGATGGCTTACTGCATCTTTTACATTCTGTGCATACGGGGCATTGGTGCTATACGAATAGACAGAATATTGATACGTGCTTCGGGAAGCCTCGCCTTCAAGTCTTCGGTATCCCATACTGGGTGTTACATACACTTGCCAAGTGGCCGTTTTTCCAATCTTTTTTGCCTGCTGTACTACCGATTCCAGTGCGCTCTGCCAGAAGGTGCGGTTTTCTTTTATACGAACTGGTGTGGATACGGCAAGATTCACACTCAGATCGCTTATGCCCGGTGCAACCAATGCCAATGGAGGCTGAATCGGAGATTCTTCTATGCGAAGAGATTTTTCTATTTGTGCGACTGGACTTACCGGTTTCTCGCGTTGATCCATTTGTTTAGTAGGAGGTGCTGTAATTTTTTGTGAGGCAATTGTTGAACGTATAATGACGGAGGGCAGCTCGACAAATCGGTATGCAGTGGCCTTGGATGAAGGAACGGTATTATCGTGTGCCTCTTTTTTAACCCAAATTGCAGTGATTGAGGCAATAAGCAACAATACCGCAAATGAGACATTGATCCATCCATTGCGGGGATGTAACTCGCGTTGGATATTATTCCAAACGCGCTCTGAAGGATACAATAAATATTGATCCGATTTTTCCTTCAGCAATTCTTCTAACTCCTCTTTCGAATAATTCCTCATGAATAGTATTAATCAACCCATGCTAAATCCCTACACTGCATTAGCCCCGGATATCCATTTGACTTTTTCTTTAGACGGCTGCAGGATATTTCGTTTTGTCAAAATCTCTTCAAGCATTCCTTTGGCCCGTGTATACTGCGACCTGCTCGTGCTTTCTTCAATCTCCAGCATATGGGCAATTTCCTTGTGGGAATAACCTTCAATTGCATAGAGGTTCAGAACGGTCCTGTATCCTACCGGCAACATGCGGATGCATTCGACGATCTGTTTTGCTTGAAGAATAGCAGGAATGTTATCCTCCCTGATCATGAGATCACCAGCATACGCCAAATCGACGTGCTCGTTGAATTTCCTGTTGCGTTTAAGGTGATTGATGCAGGTATGAACGATGATCCGCAAAATCCAACCTTCAAGGGAACCCCGGTGTTCAAATTTTCCAATTTGTGTGAACACCTTGATGAAACCTTCTTGAAGCATGTCTTCTGCATCCTCTCGTGATTTTGAATAGCGATAACAAACAGAAAGCATTTTTGGGCTGTACCGCTGGTATAGCTCATGCTGTGCATTTGCATCATTATTCAAACAACCTTGAAGAAGCACCTCTTCCGTCATGAGATCATGTCTATTGATCTCTGAATTTAAGACAATTTTTAGACGTTTGGTGCTGCATACCGTTTCGGTGGAAATATTTTATCAAAAGGTTGATTTACAGGGAAGTTCGGATCGCAAAAACCAGCGATCTGCCGGGTGCCGAGAAGCCCGAGGCAAAATAACGGTAGTTCCGGTCCAACAGATTTTCAATATTGAACTGAACTAATACCCGTTTTGTTAGGTTGTACCCGGATCGAAAATTGAAGGTGGACCATTCAGGTGTTCCTTGCGAAGTGGCATATTGGGCATTATCCTCACCGTCGGCATTATACAGGTTAAGTCGTTTCCAACCATTGAATAACACAACTACTTCTGCATATCCTTTCTTGGATTCGTATGCGATGCTCCATTTGCCAAACGATGGAGGTATATGATCCAGGGGTTTTGTTTTAACATTTGCCTGAACAATCGCAAACGTTCCGTTCGGTTGTTTCTGAAACACTGCTGAGCGCTTGCTTGGGTCAGTTAAGAAACGACCTTCTTGCCAATTATAATTTCCAATGATCTTCCAGTGCTCATCAATTTTCCAGCGTAATTCAATATTACCTCCCCACACGTAAGCACGATTGATATTTTGGTTGGCAAGCACTTGACTGGTTACTCCGTAATATTCAATTGAATCTTTCCCATTGAGTCGATAAGGAGCTTTAACCAGTGCATTGTTGAACCGGGTATAATAAAGATCTGCCTCTAACTCAAGCCCTTTTCCCAACCGAAATGCATATGCAATATCCAGGGTGTGGGTATACTCTGGACGAATGGTGGAATTGGGTACTACCACCTGTCGAGCTGCAGTGCTGGATTCAAAAATTTTACTTAAGTCGTCAATATTAGGAGCCCTGAATCCTGATGAATATCCAACTTTAAATGTATTCCTATTATTGGGGGAGTGGACTACACCAATGTTTCCTGTGGCTGCCCAGTTCTTTTGATTTACCTGAGTAACGGGCAATTGAAAGAAAGAATTATCAATGATGCTGGATTGCAGCGAAACGTACTGAATGCGTATTCCTTGATTCAATACCCATTTTCTGGAATTGAATTTATGGATGTGTTGAATATAAGCCGCTGCATAATTCATGGTATTTTTTCCATCGGGGTAACGGGTATCCAATTTTGAAAGTTGACCGTTTAGCAAATTGGTTCGCGTTGCCCTGGATTGCAGGTCGTTTAACTGAATATCAATTCCAGTAACAACTTCATCGTTAACAAGCTTTCTCCTTCCATCCAGTGTAAAGCCTACCACTCCTATATTTTCAATACGTTTGTCTTGACGATCGTAGCGCTTGTATTCTCGGGTAATGCGACTTTCCTCTATCCATTGATAACTTGCTACAGAATTGATTTCATTGAAAAATCCCTTTAACCCTTCCGCTTTGAACTGATAGGCAGCTAGAGAACGGAGCTGGGGACCATAATGCCATTCAGCGAATCGTAAATTGGAATTGCGTACGTCCTGCAATCTATCGTACCGAGGTACATTACCAGTTCCGGAATGCTGGATATTCAGCAAATGGCTGATGCGTTCGTTTGGCTTGAAAAGAATTTTTTGCATCAGATCCCACTGCTTGTATCCTGAATAAATCTGAATCCGTTCATTGTTATTGCGCAAAACCGTATCTGGAGAAATCCCATCGAATGGTTGTATATATAAAGGGCGGGTGCCAAAACCTTCAAACCCCTTTTTATCTTGCTTCCCCATCCGCATATCGCCAAAGTCACTCAACGTAAAGCTGGTGAGGCTTCCCCATTTTTTTGAAGCCCAATTGATATCGGCATGAATTGTTTTTTCTTGGTTGGCAGAAGCGTAGCGCGCAAACGCATTTGATTGAATACGTGATTTTTTTGAATCGATGGCTAATTCAGGATTTTTAGTAATCATGTGTATTGCGCCTCCAAGTGCATCACTACCAAATAGGGTAGAAGATGGACCTTGAATGACTTCAATGCGTTCAAGCATGTTTTGATCAATCGAAATTACATTTTGTAAATGACCCGAACGGTAAATGGCATTGTTCATGCGAACACCATCCACTACCAAGAGAACGCGACTCGCTTCAAATCCTCGGATAACGGGACTGCTTCCTCCCTGTTGACTTTTCTGAACAAATACATTTCCAGTTGAGAGGAGAAGGTCACCTGTATTCTGAGCGTTTGCTTTTCGAATAGACGATGCACTGATGATGTCGATCTTCTGGATGATATTTTTTTTCTTCTCTGCAAACTTGCTTCCGGAAATGACCACTTCCTCTAAATTGAGTTTAGCACTATCGGAGACGGATTGAGCAACAATCGTATCGCTGACACCCAGTAAAGTGGCGATAATCAGTAATACAGCTGGAAATGTTACAGGCATCATGTTAATCCACCAGGACTTCTCCGGTCATCTCAGAAGGAATTGGAATTCCCATAAAACGAAGTAGGGTGGGAGCAATGTCACCCAGTTTACCTTTTTTAACCGCTCCTCGCCATTCATTATCAATGATGAACACGGGAACCGGGTTGAGGGTATGGGCGGTGTTGGGACTCCCATCTTCATTGATCATGTAATCGGCATTTCCATGATCGGCTGTAAGAAAAACGGTGTAGTCGCTTTCGATAGCAGCTTCTACAACGCGTTTCACACACGCATCAACTGTTTCGACTGCTTTTTTTGCAGCTTCCCAACTACCGGTATGTCCAACCATGTCTGCATTGGCGTAATTGAGACAGATAAAATCAGCTGCTTTATTCTTGATTTCAGGGACAATCAGATCAGTTAATTCGTATGCGCTCATTTCTGGCTGAAGATCATAGGTAGCAACCTTGGGTGAGGGCACCATGATTCTTCTTTCACCTTTAAATGGCTCTTCTCTTCCGCCGTTAAAGAAAAACGTGACGTGTGGATATTTTTCTGTCTCTGCAATTCTAATCTGTGTTTTTCCGTGCTGTTCTAAAATTTCTCCCAACGTGTGGGTGAGGTTATCGTTAGTAAATACGACATGTACGTGGTTAAAAGTGCTGTCGTATTCCGTCATGGTGGTGTATTCAAGAGTGAGTTTCTTCATTCCTTGCTCGGGAAAATCTTTTTGAGTCAACACTTCAGTGATTTCCCTGCAGCGGTCGGTCCGAAAATTAAAACAGATAACCACATCTCCCTCTTTAATGGTTGCGAGTGGTTGCTGCAATGAATTTGTTAGGATGATGGGCTGAATGAATTCATCTGAGATACCTTCAGCATATGATTCCTGAATAGCTGTACCGGAGCTGGTAGCTAATTTTCCTTTACCATTAACGAGTGCATCGTATGCAAGTTTAACACGTTCCCATCGTTTGTCGCGGTCCATGGCATAATAGCGACCACAGATACTTGCTATTTTGCCAACTGAAGTCGACAAATGCTTTTCCAGTTCTTGTATAAAACCAAGTCCACTTTTAGGATCGGTATCACGTCCATCGGTGAATGCGTGTATAAACACATTGTGCAGGCCTTCGGATTTGCAAACATCAGTAATGGCTTTCAGGTGGTTGATGTGAGAGTGGACACCGCCATCGCTGACAAGTCCCATCAGATGAACATCCTTCTTATTTTTTTTAGCATAATCAATTGCCGATAACAGAGTGGGATTTTGCTGAAACTCGCCATTACGAATGGCAACATTGATGCGTTGAAGTTCCTGGTAAACGATTCTACCTGCCCCGAGATTAAGATGACCCACTTCGCTGTTGCCCATTTGTCCATCCGGTAACCCAACAGATTCACCGCAGGTAATCAGGGTGCTATTGGGATAAGTTGAATACAGAGAGTTTACAAAGGGAACGTGGGCATGTTGGATGACATCGCTCTGCTTGACCGCTCCAAGTCCCCAGCCATCCATGATCACTAGCATGCATTTTTTGCTGTTCATTCTTCAAAATTACTCCATTTCATTTTACCTTCATTTCCCTATTCATTCACGGTAGAAGTCACCAACCAATGAAAAAAAATAAGGATGGGCGGTCGCCCTACGTTTACAGTACCGATCCCTCATTTCAATTTGGCGAAGATGGCCAACAGGAGTCAACACTCTCTCCGAAAGAGCAGCATTTGCGGGTGTCGTTAGAAACCAAGCACCGCGCTGGTAAGACCGTTACTTTAATCAAGGGATTTGTGGGAACTGAAGCCGATCTTACGGATTTGGGAAAGCAATTGAAAGGTCATTGCGGTACCGGAGGAGCAGTAAAAGATGGGGAGATTATTTTACAGGGGGATCATCGGGAAAAAGTGAAAGCATGGCTGATTTCAAAAGGGTATTCCGCAAAATAAAAAAGACAGGCATTGCCTGTCTTTTTGTATACGGAGCACATGCTACTACCAGCCTTGTTTTGCAGTGCCTGCCTTGATGGCGGCCAATGCGTTGGCTTCACTCAGCAATGCAGTCAGCTTGTTGCCTTTGCCGTCATGACCTTTTGCGATGTATCCGCCTTTTGCAGTTCTGCTTACTACTGCATCCTGCATCGGAACATTCTTTTCTTTGGTCTTCACGTTGTAGGCTTTGATCATGTTGTCGTTTGACATGTTTTCTGTTTTAATGGTTATGAATGATATCAGACATCAAGTTTAGCATATTTAGCGTGGGATTCAATGAATTCACGACGGGGACCAACCTCATCTCCCATGAGCATGCTGAAGATCCTATCAGCTTCAGCAGCACTTTCAATGGTTACTTGTTTGAGTGTTCGTGTATCAGGGTTCATGGTGGTATCCCAAAGTTGACGCGCATTCATTTCGCCCAATCCCTTGTAACGCTGTACCGTAACGCTATCTTCTTTACCACCACTGAGTCGCTCTACAAAACCCCTACGTTGTTCTTCGTTCCAGGCATAAAATTGTTCTTTTCCTTTTTTAACAAGGTAAAGAGGGGGTTGTGCCAGATAAACATAACCTTGTTCAACCATCTCCTTCATGTATCGGAATAAGAATGTCAGAATGAGTGTGGCAATGTGACTACCATCCACATCGGCATCGGTCATGATGATGAGCTTGTGGTAACGGAGCTTAGAAAGATCCAATGCCTTCGGATCTTCCGGTGTTCCAATTTTGACCCCCAGTGCTGTGAACATATTTCGGATCTCCTCATTATCGTAGATCTTATGTTCCATGGCTTTTTCTACGTTGAGAATTTTTCCCCGTAGTGGAAGAATTGCCTGATAGTTTCGATCGCGTCCTTGTTTTGCTGTACCACCGGCTGAGTCGCCCTCCACCAAGAATAGCTCGCTTTTTTCAGGATCTTTTTCAGAGCAGTCGGATAATTTTCCAGGAAGACCGCCACCGGAAAGCACTGTTTTACGTTGCACCAACTCACGGGCTTTGCGCGCAGCAGCCCTCGCCTGTGCCGCCAAAATTACTTTGCTGATGATGTTTTTTGCATCCCTTGGATTTTCTTCCAAATACGCCTCCAATACACGCGATACAGTAACATCTACAATACCCATCACCTCAGAATTCCCAAGTTTGGTTTTGGTCTGACCTTCAAATTGAGGCTCGGGGACTTTCACCGAAATAATTGCACTGAGTCCCTCGCGGAAATCATCTCCCTCTACCTCAACTTTTGATTTTTCAAATAGTCCCTGCTTCTTCCCGTATTGCTGAAAGACCCTTGTGATTGCTCTTCGGAAACCGGCAACATGAGTGCCACCTTCGATGGTGTTGATGTTGTTGACGTATGAAAAAATATGTTCGTTGTAGGAGTCGTTGTAATTCATGGCAACCTCCACAGCTACATTCGAATCGGCATCATGACCCTCCATGTAAACGATGCTGGGGATCAGCGAATTTCGTTTTCCATTCTTGTCAAGCATTTCTACGAATTCCACAATTCCACCTTCGCTGTAGAATACCTGCCGATAGGTTTCACCGTGTTCGTCCTTATCTCTTAAGTCGTGAAGGGTTATACGTATGCGTTTATTGAGATAAGCCAACTCCCGTAATCTGCTTTCCAGGATGTCTTTGTTGTAAGTAGTAGCACTAAAGATGGTGGCGTCTGGCCAGAAATGAACGGTAGTGCCTGTTTTATCACTGGTTCCTGCTTCGCGAACGGCATACTTTGGAACGCCTCTTTCGTATTCTTGTTCGAAAATTTTTCCTTCGCGTTGTACGGTGACTTTTAACTGGGTACTCAATGCATTTACGCAACTGACACCCACCCCGTGAAGTCCACCTGAAACCTTATAGGTATTCTTATCGAATTTTCCCCCCGCGTGTAGAACAGTCATCACCACTTCAAGTGCACTTCGTTTTTCTTTATGGTGCATACCGGTAGGGATACCGCGACCATTATCTTCAACGGAAATGGAGTTATCGGTGTGGATGCTTACTGTAATCTCGTTGCAGTATCCCGCCAACGCTTCATCGATGGAGTTGTCGACTACCTCATACACCAGGTGATGCAGGCCCTTGACGCCAATATCACCGATGTACATCGCTGGTCTTTTTCTGACCGCTTCCAGTCCTTCAAGTACCTGAATACTGTCCGCTCCGTACCCGCTGTTAACGGGGTCCAAATGCTTCGCGTTTTCTATGTTCATGCTTCACTTCTCCTCGGGTTTTTGAACGCCTTGGAGGGTCGACAAATTTACTGAAAATAAGGGAGATGGAATTGGCCTATCTTTGCTGTCCCATGGCAGGATTTCCTGACATATTATCCTCATCCAAAGGGGGTATTTTACCCTTGGAAAACTCGGATTTGATCCTTAAGAAAGAAAGGAACTTACCCGGGTCATGGAACTACTCCATTCGTCGATATAAACGGATGGGGATACCCCCAGAGGATGCCGGCACCCTGATTTATCATTTTGGAGGAGATGCTGAGTCCCGTTTTCTGGAACTGAGGTTTTGTGTAAGTGGACAAACCTACTGCAGCGACGCCCAGACCAACTGCGAGGCCTGCATTTTGAATCGAAATGCACAGTGTGTGGAGCAGACCGATACCATCGATCACCTCAGTTTCCGATTTGAGCCTGCCCATTTGACCAATCTGATTCGAGTAGAAACCCAACCCGAGACAGAAGATATCATTCG
>JAFMES010000074.1 GCA_017856605.1 Chitinophagaceae bacterium | reverse complement strand
CTCTGTTTGCCTGAGCCTTCATTGCATAAGCGGTCACCAATGCATCGTATTGAGCAGCGCTCAAGTAAGCATAAGCTCGTGCCGCATAGGGTGGATTCGCAAATGGAAAATAGGGATACGCAAACGGGTTGGTGGCAACGGGAATCGGATAGGTGCCGTCGGGATTGTTTACGGGAGGCAGATTGTATTTTGCCACCAATTCTCTGATGAGTTCGTTCCAGCGCAATACACCGCCGGCCGACCAATAGCGGAGATTGTCTTCATCTGCTTTGCTCATGCTGGATTGCAGTGTCACAATCTCGTCCAATTGTTGTTTAAATACCGGATCAGTTGTACTCAATGGTGGTACGGGTGAATACGCTGCTGCATTGAACGTCAATAGTGTTTTCCATGTACCTGCATCTGCATCACTGCGGGTTGGATTCAACGCTGGATACTGCAGATTGGTTTCCAACATGTCTTTGTTGCAGGACACGAGGACGATGAAAAGAAGTATGATTCTGAATCGCATGTTAGTTCTTTTTTGATTTGTTCACATTGAGGATATAGAACAAGCCGGCTTGAAATGCGGTTGATTTTCCAACATTTCTACCCTCACGCGTTTGGTAAAACGCAGCAGTGAGCGAGAGTCCTTTCCATTTTTGAGGCTCGTATTTGCCATTGAAGCCCACTCGGGTTTGATTCATCCGATTGGAAGGGAAGGGCATGTTGTTCTTGGTGATATCAAATCCACCCTGAGTAATCCACTGATCCACTACCATTTCCAAAACGACTTCTTTATTCCGGAAACCCATGCGGTAGTTGTTTTGAATTACATTGGGCATTTGCACCCTGTTGCTGTAAATCATTCGATCCGTGTAATACACGTGCCGATCGATTTCGATATTGCTTCTGTGAATGAAGCTGGAACTGGCTGTAGCAAACAGGCCTTTGAACTGGTAGTCGATCATGCCCCTGATGATCAGGTTGGTAGATCCCAATCCAATCGATAGCGGAAGATAGTCCTTCACATAGTTTTGGGTAGGGGTACTTACTCCGCCGATGGCAAAAATTGAAAGACCCTGGTTGCTTTTTTTGCGTTTGATCAGTCGGTACTTAGCCCATAGGTTCAAGTCCTGCATACCGCGAAATCCTTTTAATTGTCCCGCTGTGGCTTTGGTCTGCACATACGGGAGAGCAAATAGAATATTGAGGTTTTTGGTAATACCCAAACTGCCCATGGGTCCCACCATGGTTGTACGCACATTCCCAAGGTTCTCGTTGATGCGCAGGTTGGTTCCCTCCCAGTATTCTTTCCATTGGCTGTGGGCAACCATTCCCCCTAAGCAGTAGAGGTTTTTGCCCATCATGATTCCATCCAGGTCGTTTTGCGAATAGGATTTTATGTTCACCATCATCAAGATGGTCCATCCCCATAGGGATCTATAAACTATTTTTTTCATTGAGATTGCTTGTAATGAACGAATGTGCAGCTGGATAGATTCAGCTGCAAATCAGAATGCGGTTCATTCAAGCATCTGGAGGTTGGGAGGGAATCGTGCCAAAGCCGTCCATTTTGGCTTTGGGTAGATGAGCGGAGTGCAGGTTAGCAACGGCAATATGATTGCTGCACCATTCTATTTTTTCAATCACTGTTGTTTCGAGGCTGAGTTTTTTTGCGGAAGCAGGTTTTGGAGCAGGGTCTTTCTTATCCTGTTTTTCCATTTCATACGCGAGGTTATGGAAGTATTCCCGTGCGCTTTGCAGTTGTGTTCCTTTGTGGTTGGGGATGCATCGATAAGTCATTTGGCCGTTTTCGTATTTGCGTTCTACGAAGTGATAAACTACTCCTTCAACTACGATGGTACCGCTTGTTTTTTCAAAGCTGGCCCAGTCGGTGGCATAGGGGAGTTGCAGGTCGACCTTCAACTCAATCAACTGATTAGCGTCGTAATCCCCTGCTTCAATCTTGTTTTCCAACTGACGGTGGGCCTTGGCATTCATGAGGGTGAATACCATGTCCAATCCCAGCCAATTGATGGCCAAAATCAATAAGAGCAGTATGGAGATGATTCTCCGCATGCCGACAAGTTAATTAAAATTTTGAAATGCATATATTTATGTTCATTTCCATCACCGATTTTCATACACAAACATTATGGCACTTTACTCATCACTCGTATTCAGGAAGGCCAATGCGCTCCTGCTCCCTTTAGCTTTACTAGTTGCGATTCAACTTGTTGCACAACCCAAAAATGATTTGGGTGTAAAACGGATGGATGCGTTTCGCTCTCAGCAAGCGTTGATTGCGGGGAGTCCGTATAAACAACTGCAGTGGCGTAACGTGGGACCGGATCTGATCAGCGGTCGCGTTACCGAAGTAGCTGGAATAGCCGGAAATAAGAATATCATTTTTGCATCATTTGCAACAGGTGGTTTCTGGAAGACAACTGATGCGGGTGAAACATGGACACCGTTGACGGATAAGTTGGGAACTCAATCAATTGGAGCATTTGCTTTGGCTCCGTCCAATCCTGACATCATATACATAGGAACAGGAGAGGCTAATATTTTTCGGGCATCCTTGCCGGGTATGGGCATGTTTAAATCCCTCGATGGAGGAAAAAGCTGGAAGCACATTGGGTTGACCAATACCGGTACCATTGCACGCATTCTTGTTCATCCTACTAATCCCAATATAGTGTATGCTGCTGCAAGTGGAAACGAATGGAGTTATAATGTTGATCGGGGTTTGTATAAATCAACCGACGGAGGAACTACGTGGAGCAGGGTTTTGGGCAATGATGAGAAGACGGGAGCAATCGATATTGTAATGGATCCTTCAAATCCGGATTTGCTAATCGTATCTACTTGGAATCGCATCAGAAGAAGATGGAGTGATCCAGTACCAGAAGATGGGGATTACATCTACAAGTCCATGGATGCCGGTAAAACGTGGAAGAAACTAACAGAAGGATTGCCCGAAACAAAATTTACTGGTCGTGTTGGATTGGCCATGTCCAAGAGCAACCCCAATGTGGTTTATGCTTATGTCGATAACCATACGCCCAAGCGTGATCCAAAACCTGGAGAACTTGATCCGTATGGTCGTCCGATTCAGGTCATACCGTTTGGCGTTCAGGTGTATCGCAGCAACGACAAAGGAGAACATTGGTCCAAAGTAAGTACTGAAGATGAAAAGCTCGAACGCTTTGCCGGTACATACGGATGGGTTTTCGGACAGATACGGGTAGATCCCAACAATGAAAATGTAGTCTACATCATGGGTGTGCCACTGGCCAAATCTACTGATGGAGGAAAAACCTTTCAGATGATGCGTGGTACTGAAAAAGGAAGTGATCCTACTCACGGTGATAACCATGCGCTGTGGATTGATCCTACCGATAGTCAGTACATCATCAATGGTAACGATGGTGGAGTTGTGCTTTCGTACAACGGAGGAGCACGATGGAAAAATTTCTTCCGTAAGATTCCGACCACACAATTTTATAATATAACCTACGATATGAAATCGCCCTACAACGTGGTCGGTTCCGTTCAGGATGAGGGCAGTTACATGGGTAGCGTGAAAAATACGTTTGGAAAAAAACCCGAAGGATTCATGGAATGGGATGATGCGCCCGGTGGAGAAGGAACCATCATTGCCATGGATCCAAAGGATCCCGATATCATGTATGCGAGTACGTTTTATGGTAGACTGACCAAAAGCGATCTTCGGATGCCTAAGCAACGTTGGGGACAAAAATCAAATCCGGATTCTGTTCGTACGCGCGACATCTACCCCCAAAAGGCAGCTGATGAAGACATCCACCGAGGTGAGTGGTTGGCATATACGATGTTATCGCCTCATGATAATAAAACGGTGTATCATGGATTTCAATATTTATTTGAATCCAAAGATGGCGGTACCACCTGGAAGCGCATCAGTGGTGATCTGACTTACAACGATCCATCGCGCATGGGGAAAACACCTTATGCCATCAATCATCAGGCAATCACGGCCATTGATGAGTCGCCATTGCAAAAAGGACTGCTGTACGTAGGCACGGATGATGGTCGCGTTTGGAAGCGCGAAGCCGATGGAGGATCATTTGTGTTGATCATGAAGGGAATACCGCAGAATGCGCATGTATCCCGACTCGTTGCTTCGTCGCACAAAGAAAACAGGGTATACCTCACGCTCAGCAATCGCAGAGAGGATGACGATCGTTCTTATGTTTATGTATCAGATGATAAAGGTGTTACTTGGAGAAGTCTTGCTGCAAATCTTCCTGCCTCTCCTGTAAACGTAATCCGTGAGGATAATAAAAACGCTAACGTGCTCTATGCTGGAACCGATATGGGTATCTATGTGAGTACCGATGCAGGTAAAAGTTGGAAATCGCTTCAATGCAATCTTCCTGCCAGTGTTTCGGTGCAGGACCTCTTCATTCACCCGCGTGACCGTAACCTGGTGATCGCAACCTATGGAAGAGGGGTTTACGCACTGGATGACATCTCCGCAATCAAATAAATCAACTCATATGGAATTTCAGAACAAGACAGCATTCATAACGGGAGCCAGCAGAGGAATCGGTAAGGCCATTGCATTGAAACTGGCGTCTGCTGGAGCCAATGTGGTGATTGCTGCAAAATCAGTGGAAGAAAATCCAAAGTTGGGTGGAACTATTTTTTCTGCGGCAGAGGAAGTAGAAGCAGCAGGAGGCAAAGCACTTGCCGTGCAGTGCGATATTCGATATGAAGATCAGATAGCGGCTGCCGTCAATAAAGCGGTGGAAGTATTTGGCGGAATCGATATACTGGTGAACAATGCATCGGCCATTTCCCTCACTACAACAGAACAGACAGAAGCAAAGCGATATGACCTGATGCATGGCATCAATGTGCGCGGTACATTTTTTGTATCCAAGCTTTGTATTCCTCATTTAAAGAAAGCTGCAAATCCACATATTCTAAATTTATCTCCACCCATCAATATGGATTCCAAATGGTTTGCGGGTCATTTGGCGTATACAATGAGTAAGTACAACATGAGTATGATTGCATTGGGACTGGCAGAGGAGTTGAAGCAGTACCGAATTGCGGCCAATACGTTGTGGCCAAAAACTACCATTGCTACTGCGGCGGTGATGAATTTGTTAGGGGGACAAGCACTGATCAATATGAGTCGAACGCCTGCTATTATTGCCGATGCAGCCTATTATATTTTGAAACGACCTTCATCCTCCTGTACGGGAAACTTTTTCATTGATGAAGATGTATTGGCTAGTGAAGGCATTACTGATCTTGCTGGATACTCAGTGGTGCCCGGAGCACCCTTGTATACGGATCTGTTCTTGTAAGGTTTACTGCTGAACGCGGATGACGCTGTTGGTGACCTTATAGATTTCAAACGTTTTGAAATCTTGGGGAGCCGATAGCCCTTCACCGTACATGATGATATCAGGCGTATTGATCCGAACCGGTTTATCGGTATAAAATTTTTCAAGCGATTGATCCCAGGTCAGTTCTTTGCAGAAAAGAGTATCGCCCTTTATATTATAGACCTTGATATTGTCGCGGAGAAATACTGTTTTTTTGGTTTCGTAGTAGAGTGCAAATTCGGCGTCCAGTTTGCTTTCAATGTTCAGGAGGGAGTCGTAAAAATCGACATGAAGAGTCTTCGGTAACTCGATGCGGGAGCCTGAATCTTGGAAGCGCAGCATGACGGGTGCAGTTAATTTTGCTTTCATCTTTCCGCCTTGACTCATGAAAGAGGTGATGTTTTCTGCTTCGTCTACACCTAAGCGTCTGTTGAAAAGAGCATTTACTTTTTGTTCATCGTTTTCGCATGCGGAGATGACCAATGAGGCGACCATCAGTATGGAAATCAAAATTCTCACGATGATTTATTGATATTTAGGCTTATTGAACCAGATGTCACCAAGATTCAGTCCCAATGACAACTTGAAAAGATTTTCTCTTAAATCATTTTCACGGTTGCCTCTGAAGCCAAACTCAAACGAAGTATTGATTAATGTGTACTGGTTGGTATACACATTACGACGGACAGGCAATCCAGCGCCAAGGCTGAAGCTGTATTGAGGTACTTTTTTATTTAGGTTTATGTTATCGGGACCAAATGAGGCGCCAAATCGATAGGCTACGCGACTCCAATAACTTTCGGATTGATAGTTGGGAATGATCTGACCGCCTAATCGGATGGTCCAGTTATTAACCAAGTTGTCGGTAACACCAAAATACCGATAGTCGCTCCATCTTCCATAATTCACTTCTGCCCCGAACATCCAATCGGTTTCGTGTTGGAATATCAATCCTGCTCCCCAGGTAGCGGGATAGATGATTGTACCCAATTCGTTATCGCCCTTGTAAATGCTATCTATGACTGAAGTACCATTGGTTGCACTATAATCGATTGTTTGTCGGGTGATATTTCTAACTGCCCTCATTTGTGATTTCAGTTCACCGTGGGCTCCAAGGCGCATCGTTACTTTATTTGCGAGTTTGAACTTGAATTGAACGCCACCATTGATGAATAAGCCTCCAAAGCGAGTGGAATCACTTGAGTTGGTGGCTTTATAAAACACGGTGTCGTTGATAAAACTCAAGCGTGTGGAGTATTCTTTACTTCCAAACATATAACCCACGTTGAATCCGATGTTGAATACTTTATTGCCATAGGCGAAGCCCGTGAATGCTTGGTAGGTGCCACCGGTTCCCGAATAGTTGTAATTCACGCTGTCTACATTTTGCATCCTGGTTTTGATAAGGATATCGTAGTTAATGCGAGTTACTGGCCTCAATCCAATGTTCATTCCCCAGAGTTTGGTTTTGGAGAGTGGGAGTCCCAATTGAAAATAGGAGGGCACAAGGTTATTGGATGTGTATCGACGAGGAGGGTTGGTGCCACGCAGCGTTCTGGAGGTGTAGTCCAATCCAATATCAAAGCTGGTGACTTTCAATTCAGCGTATGAGGCGGGATTGGTAAAATTCACTGTATTATAGTCTGCATAAGCAGAGGCGAGTCCCCCCATGCCCCTGTTCATGATATTTTGTCCCGGTAACGTGTTACCCAATCCGTAACGAGAATAAGGGGAGTTGTCTTGACTGGATGCCGATTGACGGAAAATCAGGATCGCAATCAGGAGAAAAAATGGATAGAAAAAATTAGTTGTTGGTCTCACTGATCGCATACAGTCCTTTGAATAAAAACTCGGGGTCCGCAAATATCCTGTTTTTTAACAGGCCTGCAAAATAGGTACAATCGCCCCCGGTTAAAACCACGTTAAAGTTCCCATAGCGTTGTTCATATGCTTGCACAATCCCTTCGATTTCTTTTGCCATGCCCATGATTACACCGGAAAGGATATTTGTCTTTGTGTCGTAGCCAATCAGCGGAAATTCCCATTCTTTCTCCACCAGCGGCAGTAGGGCAGTGTGTTCATGCATGGAACGAAAGCGCATTTCCATTCCCGGCGAGATGCTTCCTCCAAGAAACGAGTGGAACTTATTGATAAAATTATAGGTGATGCAACTGCCAAGTCCAATTACCAGATTGTGGGTATGAGGGAAAAAGTGAACTGCAGCTGCAGCCAACGCCAGTCGGTCAGCTCCCATGGTATCGGGTTTACCCACGGCTAAGGTGAAGTTCAGTTTGGATTGTGGTGCCAATAGATGGAAGCGGGTATGTCGTTTGAGGGTATCCTCGATGATGGGGGCATGATGGATGACGGATGAAAGTATTGAATGCTGAGGATGATACATGTTCAACAGCATGCGCAGGTCTTCCGCGCCATCGTTCTGGAGCACTTGGGTATGCAGGATGTTTCCGTCCTCAAAAATCGCTGCTTTGAGTCGCGTGTTACCAAAATCCAAACAAATTGTTTTCATGCCGATGACTTCAGCACAAAGGTCTGATAAAGTTGTTGAATGCCCACGCAGATTATCGTGCTAATGCGATAATTTTATACAACGATGGATCGTTCTATTTTGGATGCAGCGCATTCGGGCGACAAAAAAAGTATTGCCAGGTGTATTTCCCTGATCGAAAACAGAGCTCAAGGGTATGAACAGTTATTGGGGGCTTCGCCGAAGGCGAAGCCCCCAATAACCATCGGCCTTACGGGACCGCCCGGCGCAGGCAAAAGCAGTTTGGTGGATGCGTGGGTTGCTGTTTTGGTTGCACAACAGAAACGGATTGCCGTGATCTGCGTAGATCCCTCTTCTCCTTTGCATAGTGGAGCTTTGTTAGGCGACAGGATTCGGATGAATCGTTGGTTTGATGAACCGCTCGTTTATATTCGATCCCTTTCGAGTCGCGGTGCATTAGGAGGACTCAACCCTGCGGTTAAGGACATTCTTCAATTTTTACTCAGTTGTCCATTTGATTACCTCATTGTAGAAACAGTAGGCGTGGGACAATCGGAAGTGGAAATAGCTCGTTTGGCCGATTTGACTGTGTTGGTGATGGTCCCTGAATCGGGCGATGAAGTGCAGTTCATGAAAGCCGGATTGATTGAAGTGGCAGATCTCTTTGTAGTGAATAAGTCGGATCGTCCCGGTGCTGACCTTTTTACTACCCAATTAAAAAATTCTCTACACGATTCTGATAAAGTAGTGAACACAATTGCCTTGGAAGGTGTTGGTATTGAACAACTTGATCAACGCGTAACAACAATTTTAAATAACAAAAAACACAAGTGATATGAGCGACATGATTCCAAATGAAGGATTTCCGAAGTCAGCAAAGAATGAACCCTGTTGCGTTAAAGTGGAAGCAGGAAAAACCTATGCATGGTGTACATGCGGATTGAGTGAGAAACAACCGTTTTGTGACGGTAAGCATAAAAAAATTGAAGGAGCGCCCTTTGCGAGTTTAAAAGTAGCGTTTGAGGAAGAAAAAGAAGTATGGCTTTGTCAATGCAAGCAGACAAAGAATCCCCCATTCTGCGATGGGAGTCATCGAAACCTCTAACCTCATTTTTTTTGTGATCGAAAAACTAGCGTACGGAATTTTATATGGGCTTTCGCTGCTTCCGCTCAGGGTGCTGTATGTACTAAGCGATGTACTGAATTTTCTGAACTTTTACCTCATTGGGTATAGAAAACAGATCGTTCTCTCAAATTTGGATTGTGCATTTCCTGAAAAATCCAGAGGTGAGAAGTTGCGCATTGCCAAACAGTTCTATTCTAATTTTTTTGATACGCTGGTAGAATCAATCAAGCTCATCAGTTCCGATAATCGGTTGATCCAACGCATGTTCATTTATGACACTTCCATGGATGAACTGATCAACAGGTCTAAAAAAAATATTCAGATTCACTGCATGCATAATTTCAACTGGGAGATCGTTAACCTTGGTGTTTCGCGTTTGTTGAAA
>JAFMES010000073.1 GCA_017856605.1 Chitinophagaceae bacterium | reverse complement strand
GGGCGGCGGTTACGTAGGCATTCATGCTGCAACCGACTGTGAATATTTTTGGCCATGGTATGGAAAATTATCTGGCGCTTATTTTAAAAGTCATCCTCGCAATCAAAAAGCAAAACTGGTAGTCAACGATCGTTCACACATCAGCACAAAACATTTACCTGAAACCTGGGAGCGGGTAGATGAATGGTATAATTTTAAAAAAGTTCCTGATCATGTCAAGGTGTTGATCTCCATCGATGAAACTTCTTATCAGGGTGGAGAGAATGGCGCCAACCATCCAATGGCTTGGTACCATGAATTTGATGGAGGTCGTTCATTCTATACTGAACTCGGTCACACCAACGAATCATTTTCGGATCAAGATTATTTGAAGCATATTTTAGGTGGCATTCAATACGCGATTGGCAATGGTGCGAAACCGGATTACTCAAAGGCTCGTACGTTGAATGTACCTGAAGAGGACCGATTTACTAAAAATGTGTTAGCGGGTGCCGTGTTTGATGAACCAACTGAATTAGCGGTGTTGCCCAATCTCGATATTGTGGTAGTGGAGCGCAAGGGCGGGGTACATTATTATAATAGTGCGACCAAGAAGATTGAACAAATAGCAAAATTGGACGTGTACCATAAAACAGGTGTACCGGGCGTGAATGCAGAGGAAGGTCTGTTGGGAGTAACCGCCGATCCGGATTTTGCTACGAATAACTATATATATATGTATTATGCCCCGATCGATTCATCCGAGTGGGTGAACCGCCTATCGAGGTTTGTACTGAAGGACGGCAAACTGGATCTGAAAAGTGAGAAAAAAATACTTGATGTAGGATCTACCCGCAAGATCTGTTGTCACACTGGAGGGTCCTTGACCTTTGGAAAAGGAAGGGAGCTGTTTATGTCGACAGGAGATAACACCACGCCGTTCAATCAGAACAAGTCAACCTATAAGTTGGATGGCCATGGTCCGATCGACAATCGGGAAGGGTTTGAACAATGGGATGCACGCAGAAGTTCCTCCAACACAAATGACCTGAGAGGTAAAGTGATTCGCATCGTTGTCAATACCGACGGCAGTTATTCAATACCTGAAGGAAATTTATTTGCTCCGGGTACGCCCAAAACACGACCAGAAATTTATGCGATGGGAACACGCAATTCCTATCGCATTTCAGTCGATAAGAAAAACGGTTACCTCTATTGGGGCGATGTGGGTCCCGATGCACGCGAAGACAATCCAGCAACCAAGGGTCCACGCGGATACGACGAATTGAACCAGGCCAAGAAAGCCGGATACTTTGGATGGCCATTGTTCATTGGAAATAATTATCCTTATCGTCAGTTTGATTATGAAACCGGCGCGGTGGGAGAATTCTTTGATCCAAAAAAACCAATGAATCTTTCGAAGAACAATACGGGTCTTACAGAATTACCTCCGGTGAGTCCTGCTTTCATATGGTATCCCTATGCTGCATCTGCAGAATTTCCAGACGTGGGAACCGGTGGCAGAAATGCCATGGCGGGCCCGGTTTATTATTCCGACATGTATCCGAAGGCAACTCGTTTTCCGGAATACTATGATGGTAAAATGATGTTTTATGAGTGGATGAGGGGTTGGATCAAAATGATAACACTCGATAAGGATGGTAATTATGAAAAAATGGAACCGTTCATCCCCCACATCAAGTTTGCCAATGCAATCGACATCGAAATGGGTCCGGATGGAAGGTTATATGTATTGGAATATGGAACCGGTTGGTTTTCCAAGAATGCGGATGCCGCGTTATCTCGCATTGAGTTCAATGCCGGTAATCGTCCCCCTAAAACCAACATCACATTGAACAAGCGCACAGGAGCTTTGCCCTTTACGGTAAAAGCCAGCGCTGCGGGAACGGTTGATCCCGATAAAGACCCCGTCACCTACGTATGGCATTTTGGTAATACCATAATTAAATCCGGCGCAACACCCAGTGCAAGTTTCACATTCAGCAAAGCAGGTGAGTATTCAGTTTATGTAGAAGCAAAAGATAACAAAGGAGCTACAACTCACAGTCAGGTGTTGAAAATTTATGCTGGAAATGAAGAGCCGGTGGTTACGATTAAAGATGATCAGAACAGCACATTTTATTTTCCAGGGAAGCCCGTTCCTTATGCTGTATCGGTGAAGGATCGCGAGGACGGTTCAACTGAAAAAGGTGGAATTGATCCCAAGTCGATTTTTGTAAAGGTGGATTATTTATCTAGTCCTGATCGTGCACAAGTGATGGGACATCAGATCATCACTGCGGCGATGGAAGGGAAAAATCTAGCTGCCACATTGGACTGCAAAGTCTGTCACAAAGAAGCCGAAAAATCAATTGGACCTTCATACAAAGCAGTTGCAGAAAAATATGCGAAGGACAACAAGGCCAAAGCGTATTTGACCAACAAGATCATCAAAGGTGGAGGTGGAGTTTGGGGCGAGACCGTGATGGCTGCCCATCCTGATTTAAAGCAATCCGATGCCGAGATGATTGTTGATTATATTTTGGGATTAAGTAAAAAAGAAGCGCCGTCATTGCCATCGAAGGGAACGATAACACCGACCGACAAAGATCTGGGAAGCGGAAACCTGATGCAGGTTACGGCTACGTATACCGATAAGGGAGCTCCGGGTATTCGTCCCCAAAGCGGCGTAGGCGTACTGACCTTAAGAAGTCCCATTGTTAAAGTAGAGACAGCAACTTCAATGAATGCAATCAGTGTGGTGGAAATGGGTGGAAGAAGATTAGCTACACTTGGAGAGAACGCCGCTGGAACTCTGTTTTTTGATAATGTGAGTCTGCGTCATGTAAAAGCAGTGGAGTTAAACTATTCCATGCGTTCGGCACCGACGTACGGATATACAATCAGTTGGTATGCGAATGATGCAAATGGAGTAAAATTGGGAGAGACGAAGATCACTCCTTCCAGTGATCCCAAGCAAAACAAGATCACTGTTCCATTCACTTCAATCCCAGCAGGAATTATTCGATTGGTGATGAAGGTGGAGAAGGCAGACGCGAAAGAATCGGGTATGTTTTCTATTTCTTCGTTCCGACTCTTGACTGAGTAATAAGATTGATTGCTGTTGTCAGCAAAATAATAAGAAGGCCACCGAACTCTCGGGAATTTTCAATCCAGGGTTTGGTGGCTTTCATGCTTTGTACCAGATTTTCCGCATTGTATTTATTGAACCAGTCCATTACTCCATCGGTTTCGATCAGTAATTTGATGGCATAAATTGTGCTGAAGGCAATAATGCCCCAGTGTGAAAGCGCATCAAATTTTCCACGTGCATTTAAAAAGCAAGTCAGTGCAACAACAGCGTAGATGGGAATCCAGATATAGGGATCTGGATCATTGATTTGCAGCAATGCAAAAACTACATAGATGCCTGCGAAGGCATAGTTGAATGTTTTCATTTGCGTTCGACTTACAGGTAGTTGACCAGATTCCTTTTAATATGGCCAATGCTTTTCTCGATGCTGTCGAATGGAGAACCGGGACAAACATCTTGTTCAACGAAGAAGTGTTTCATTCCGGATGCTTTTGCATTTTTGAAAATGGAAGCAAAATCAATTTGCCCATTTCCCACTTCTGTGAAGTTCCGTTTCGGAGTGTTGTCCATGTCTTTAACGTGCCAGAGTGCGATACGTCCCTTGTGTTTGTTGAATAACTCAACTGGATTCTGATTTGCGAAGCTTGCCCAGTAGAGATCCAATTCGATACTGACTAGTTTTGAATCCGTTTCTTTTGTGAGGATATCAAAAGGAAGTTGTCCCCCCATTCCCTCAAATTCAAATTCATGATTATGGTAAGCCAGTTGAATTCCCGCTTGTTTACAAATTTCTCCGGCCTTGTTTAAGTCCGCAGCAATTTTTTTATAGTCGTCAATTGACTTACGTTCTTCCGGCATCAGATAGGCAACCACCATGTATTGTTGACCGATTGCTTTTGCATCTTCTACTGCTTTTTCCCATCCATACAAAATTGTTCCGGGGATTTGACGATTTCCAAAATTACCGTACATGTAGTGACCCGATGGAGCGGTGAGTCCCACTTCACCCAGCAACGACTTGTACTCAGCAGGTGTCATTCCGAAGAACTTTCCATTGTATCCAAAGTTTTCAACTTCTCCGAATCCCAGTTCAGCAACCCGTTTGATAGAACCTTTTGCGTCTTTGCTTATTTCATTTCGAACGGTATAAAGTTGAACACCAATTTTTTTATTTTTTACATCGCTTACGAAAGCCGATGCATGATTTGCCATTGCGGATCCTGCAGTGATCCATGCCATCTGTTTGAGTAGTTCTCTTCTATTGATCATGTTGGAATATTTTAAGATTTGATTTTATTCAGTACTACGGGAATTTCTTTCTCTTCATCAGTGTAGATCAGCAGTTGTCGGTTTGTTGCAAATAAAAAGATAGAAGGATATTTTTTGGGAAGAAATTTTCCGATGAATTGGTTTTGTGTATCCGACAAGAGCACGCAATTTTTCTTTGCGATGAGTTGTGGTCCGAAATTTTTGAGAAAGCCCATCACTTCATCTTTTGGATCTTTTGTGATGAGGTAGATGGAAATATTATCAAGTTGTTTATGCTTTTCATTGAATTCGGTGATGGCCATCATGCAATGCGGACATTCGGTATCAAAAAAAACAAACAAGGTTTTTTTTCCAGTTGGCACCGATTGTCCCGTTACTGCCGCACCGTTATCCATTCGCTTGAAGGAAAAATCAGGAATGGACCGAACTTGTCCTGAAACCCCAAGGGTGATAACCATTCCGAAAAGCAAGATGAGTAGTCTCATTATCGTGTTTTGTTGATGCAGTTTACTTCATTTTTTGAACAGATTGGAGATGGACTATGATTTTCCAATTCTTATTTTCATTTTTCTTTTTTTGATGCAGCGCAACCGGTCGCCTGCTTGTCTTCAGCCGAGCAATCAAGTCGCAGCTCTTTGTGTACGCATTACACATTAATTAAAAAGTCTTAAACTTTTTGTTAATTGTTGTCATAAATTTTTATAATTTTCCACCCGTTATCAACCGAAAACGATTGAGATTAACCCATACGAACTAAAAAACCAACACATCAACCTCTTTATTAATAAACCCCAATCATTCATCTTAAACAACTACTGCATGAAAAGAGTGCTTGCTTTTTCTGCCAGGAAAGCTATGCTGATGCTCCTTATGGTGCTATCGGTATCTGTTTCCTTCGCACAGAAAAAAGTTACCGGTAAGGTTACCGGTGGTGACACAGGTGGAGGGCTTTCTGGCGCCACTGTAAAAGTCAAAGGATCATCTACGGCCGTTTCAACCGGTGCTGATGGTTCTTATTCAATTAACGTCCCCGGCGACAATTCCTCTTTAGAGGTTTCTTTCGTTGGATATGACGCCACTGAAGTAAGAGTAGGATCACAGTCAGTGATCAATGTGGTGCTTCAAGCATCTTCAGCTGCTCTTCAGACTGTTGTCGTAACAGGTTATGGCTCTCAGGAAAGAAGGAGCATTACCGGTTCGGTAGCGGTAGTGGACACCAAGGAAATGACCAAGTTTGCTGCTTCCAACATTGCGGATCAGCTTCAGGGTAAAGTTCCAGGTGTACAAATGTCAACTTCCGGTGATCCCGGTTCAGCTGCGTTTGTGCGTATCCGCGGTATTGGTACCATCAACAACAACGAGCCACTTTATGTGATCGATGGAGTACCTGTACAGAACGAATCCAATATCAACTTCCTTAACCCGAATGATATCGAGTCTATTCAGGTATTGAAGGACGCTGCATCTGCCTCTATTTATGGATCACGTGCCGCAAACGGTGTAATCGTGATCACCACTAAGAAGGGTAAGAGCGGTGCATCTAAACTTTCTTTGGACGTGTTCTATGGTTCTCAATCTCCAGCAAAGATTCCTGAGCTGTTGAGTCCTGAGCAGCACCTTGAAGTACAACAGAAACTGGCTTCTGGTCAGGGTATTCCTTTTACTTCAAATACATTCATCAATCAAGGTGGAAGATGGATCTTCCCTGACTACGTTGTACGCGGTCTGGGTGGTTTCCTTGCAGGAAATCCTGCAGTTGATCCTGCAAAATACAATTTGAACCTTGACCCAACAGGCGGCGGTGTAGGTGATTACCTCATCCTCCAAACCAACAAAGCGGGTACCAACTGGTTCAAAGAAGTATTTAGGCCTGCTCCCATGAAGAACATTCAATTGTCTGCTTCAGGTGGTAACGACAAGGGCAACTACTTCTTCTCTGGTAACGTATATGACCATACTGGTATCATGCTTAATAACGACTACAAGCGTTATCAAATGCGTGTCAATACCAATTATAATATTGGTAAGCGCATCCGTGTAGGTGAGAGCGTGAACATCGCATACCAAACTACTCGTGCTTCAATGGGTAATCCAAACGAAGGATCACCATTGATCAATGCGTATGGTGTACCAGCATTGGTGCCTGTATATGATATCAAAGGCAACTATGCTTCTCCTGCAGGTTTTGGTTCTGCACTTTCCAACGTCGTTGCTGACTTGGATAGGGCACGTCAAAATAATGCCGGACACAGCTTCCGTATCACTGGTAATGCATATGGTGAAGTTGACCTGACTGATTTCTTGACTTGGAAAACTTCTTATGGTTTAGATTATAACAGTGGACCTGGTCAGAACTACGGTACGCGTCGTTATGAAGCAGTGGAAGGTAATACCAACCCCAACTCACTTCAGAACACTTATTTCCTGAATAGGAACTGGGTATTCTTCTCTACCTTATCATTTAAGAAGAACTTCGGTGACCACAGGGTAAGCGCCCTTGCTGGTTATGAGGCTAAGCAGACCTACTACGAAGGATTCAATGCCGGTGGTTCTCAGTTGGCATTCGACAACTACAACTTCCGTCTTCTTCAGAACGTGAACCCTGCTACCTTCTATATGAGCAGTTACAGAGGTGAGCACAACGTCGTATCTCAGTTTGCTACTGCAAACTATGGCTACAACGATAAGTACTTGTTCTCTGCTACTGTTCGTCGCGATGGTTCTTCTCGTTTCATCGAGAACAAATATGGTATTTTCCCATCTGCAAGTTTGGGATGGAGAATTTCTAAAGAGAGTTTCATGGATAACGTAAGCTTCATCAACGACTTGAAGTTGAGAGCTTCTTATGGTATCCTTGGTAACAACGAGGTAGGTGGTGACTATCCTGGTTATTCCAACTTCGGTACCTCTTTGGGTACAGCTAACTACGATATCCGTGGTACTGGTAACAGTAACGTGACTGGTTTCGAGCAAACTTCAACTGGTAACCCTAAATTGAAGTGGGAAACTTCAGTGGTTACCAACGTTGGTTTTGACGCGAGCCTGGCTGGTGGCTGGAACGTGATGTTGGAGTGGTACAAGCGCGATACGCGTGATATGATCTACAACGTAGAGCTTCCTTTGGAACTCGGTGCAGTAGGTCGCCAAGCTCAGAACATCGGACAAATGACCAACACTGGTTTCGACTTTGCATTGGGTTACAGCAAGCGCGTGAACCGCGATCTTAGCTTCAATGTAAACTTGACTGGTTCTACACTGAAGAACGAAGTTGTTAAGTTGGAAGCCAACCAGAACACCTTCATCCGTTCTGGTGGAACAAGGATCGGTGATGTTACTTATACTAAAGCTGGTCTTCCTATTTCACAATACTATGGTTACGTTCAGCAAGGCCTCTGGGCTTCTGAAGCGGATATCACTCGTATCCTCAAGACTGACAGAGGTGATGCGAAAGTTGGCCGTTTCCGTTATGCCGACTTGAACAACGACGGTAAGATCGACAACAACGACGAAACTTACCTGGGTAGCCCAATTCCAAAATTGCTCTTGGGTCTGAACCTGACTGCTAACTATAAGAACTGGGATTTCACTGCATACATCAGCGGTACTTATGGCAACCAGTTGTTCAACTACGTGAAATACTGGACACACTTCAATGCGTTCCAGCGTAACCGTGCTGCTGTATACTTGACTGAAGCTGGTAAGACGCTTCCTGTTATCGATGGTGGCGACAACTACAGCTCACAGCGTAACAGCTACTATGTTGAAAGCGGTTCATTCACCCGTTTGAGGAACCTCCAAGTGGGCTACTCTCTGGACAACGCAACGCTTAAGAAATTGGGCCTTGGTCGCTTCAGGATTTATGCTCAGGGACAAAACCTTTTCACCCTCACGAAATACTCTGGATTGGATCCTGATGTGACTGTTTCTAACATCACAGAAGGCTTTAACAGCCAGCGCGACCTTTCACTGGGTCTCGACAACGGCCGTTACCCAATTGCCCGTTCAATTATCGTGGGTCTAAATGTTGAGTTCTAAAACCCCCAAATGCTTAAACAATCGATTGAACTGATAAAAACCTTTCATAGTTTTATTTGTTGATCGATGAAAAGCAAAACGTATAAAACAAGAAAAATGAGAAAGAATATCATGCAAAAATTGGCGGTGCTCGGCATACTGGCCATCGTCGTCTACAGTTGCGCAAAAGATTTTCTTGAGACACAGCCCTATGGAAGTGTGAACAACGAACTTCTTGCAACTTCTTCAAAAGGTGCGAATGCGCTCCTTATCGCAGCGTATTCCAACATGGATGGTTTCTCCGGATGGGACAACGGTACTCCTTGGGGTGGCGCTGCTTCCAACTGGACATTCGGAAGCATTGCCGGTGGTGATGCCTACAAAGGTTCAGAAGCGGGTGACCAGCCAGATATCACTCCACTCGAGCGTCACAACGTGGATGCGAACAATCCTTATTTGGAAGGAAAGTGGAGAAACTACTATGATGGTATATCAAGGGTGAATCAAGCAATTAGAGCGTTCACTGCTCTGAAAGAAATTTCTGCTACAGAGAAGACTACCCGTCTTGCTGAAGCAAAGTTTCTTCGCGCATGGTTCCATTATGACCTCTGGAGAATTTTCAGAAACATACCTTTCATCGACGAAAGTCTGGAAGACGTACGTATCGGTAACACCGCAAACGTACTTCCTAAAATTCAAGCTGACCTTCAAGCGGCTATCGCTGGTCTTCCTGTAACTCAAGCAGAAGTTGGTCGTGCAACCAAAGGTGCTGCTCAAGCAGTTCTTGGAAACACCTTGTTGTGGGAAAAGAAGTGGGGAGAAGCTAAAGCGCAGTTTGATGCAGTCGTAAACTCTGGTCGCTATGCATTGGCTCCAAAGTACCACGATAACTTCAACGCGGCTACCCGTAACAATAAAGAAGGTGTATTGGAAGTACAGCAGTCAGTTAATGACGGTACTACCGATAACGGTAACAACGGTGACGTTTTGAACTTCCCTTACAACGGCGGTCCTGCAGGTTGCTGCGGATTCCACCAGCCTT
>JAFMES010000072.1 GCA_017856605.1 Chitinophagaceae bacterium | reverse complement strand
GAATGATGCGTCGCTCACATTTGAGCTGGAGACTTCTCAAGCCCTTGGTTTTGGATTCCGATGTGGGTTCCTCGGACTCCTTCACATGGAAATTATTCAAGAACGGCTGGAACGCGAGTTCAACCAAACCGTTATTACTACAGTCCCCAACGTTAGTTTCATTGCATACGATACCAAGGGGAATAAAATTCAAGTCAACAATCCGACTGAAATGCCCGATCCAACTGCAATGGATCGGATTGAAGAACCATTTATTCGTGCGCAAATCATTACAAAACCTGAATACATTGGCAATATCATGACGCTTTGTTTAGGCAAACGTGGCATGCTAATCAATCAATCGTATTTAACCCAAACACGCGTGGAACTGGTTTTTGAAATGCCGCTCACTGAAATTGTGTTCGATTTCTATGACAAACTCAAAAGTCAGACCAGAGGATATGCATCGTTTGATTACCACCCCATTGGATACAGGGAGAGCGATATTGTGAAAATGGATATCTTACTTAATGGCGATAAAGTTGATGCGTTATCGGCCTTAATACATCGAAGCAGGGCCCAAGATTTTGGTCGTAAGCTTTGCGAAAAACTTAAAGAACTGCTTCCGCGACAGCAATTCCAAATTGCCATTCAAGCAGCCATTGGTGCAAAAGTTGTAGCAAGAGAAAACATCTCTGCTCTCCGTAAAGATGTTACGGCAAAATGCTATGGAGGTGATATTAGCAGAAAGCGTAAACTTCTGGAAAAACAGAAAGAAGGTAAAAAACGCATGAGGCAGATTGGAAATGTAGAGATTCCACAAGAAGCTTTCCTTGCAGTTCTCAAGTTGGACGATTAGCCTCCCGATTTCTTTGGTGGAATTTTTTTCTCATTTAAGGGCCTTTCTACAGGTGCTTTACCGTCTTCTAATTTTTGATCAAAAACTTTATTGATGTGGACCCATTTTCCATTATCCCAGCGAAATCCTTCATAGTCGCCATCGGGTATGTAGGTGTATTTTTTTGCTGGTTCATTCGTTTCTGAAATTAGATGATCATAGATAATCATATCCAGCTCCTTATCATAAATGACCCTTCCATTTCCATTCTTTTTATACTCTATCCAAAAACGGGAACGATTTGATTGAGGAACGCTGTCGTTTTTAAAACTAAAGTAATCTCCTCCAAAAACAGGTTTTCCATTTTTAAAAGATAGTACTTCTATTATCTTTCGGGTACTGCGTATTGAGTATTCGTCGTAGCCCAGAAGCGTATACACTTTTTGTGAATTGACCATCCTTTCCACAATGCCATAATAAATTGCTCCAATCCACCACTCATTATTCGTAATGGTATCTGCTTGATTTTCGATGATGATGCTTCGATCAATCAGTGGAAATAGCTGCAAACTTCCGTCACTGGTTCTCATTTGTATGGCTCCATGCCTACGATGGGTATCTTCGTCTTTACTTACCTGCCAAGTAAAGATTCGAAAGCTGCTATCCATAGGATAGATACGAGAAATAGTAGAAAGCGATTCAAATGGATAATAAAAAGAATTTTTTTCACGTAAGGCCCTCACCAGTATGCGGGTAAATGCACTATCACTTCTAAAGCGAGTTGCAACATCCTCCGATCGGATCATCTGTGTTCCCAATTGGACAAGACTATCTTCTTTCTTCTTGAGTAATTGAATTTGTTCAGCACGCAGAATGGGTTGTCCCATTGCGAAACTTGTGATAAACAATAACAACAAAAAGAGTCCAATTGATTTTGCTTGGATACGCTCATATAATTCCATGAGTCGATTAAAGAATGAACTCCAGCTGTATTTATGTTTTTCATTCTCGATGTTCTTCTTGAAATTATTGAGTGTTTGCAATTCAAAAAAACGAAGAATACCGGTAGCAATTGAATCTGACGTCGGATGGGTTACAATGCCTGTTTTCTCATGAATGACGGATTCTTTAAGTCCCCCTACATCCGTTACAATCATCGGTGTATCAAAATGCATGGCCAGGGGAGTGACACCGCTTTGTGATGCATGTCGATAGGGTTGCACCAATGCATCTGCTGCACTAAAATAGAGTGCAACTTGATCGTTTGGAATAAATGCATTTATAAAACGAACACGGTCTGATAGGTTTAACCGCTGAATCAAAGAATGATATTTTTCACTGTCTTCATAACATTCTCCGGCAACTAAAAGTTGAACAGCAGCAGCTCGAATTCGCTCATTCGCCATTGCTTCCAATAAAAGGTCTAGTCCTTTATATTTACGAATCAGTCCAAAAAACAGTAACACGGGTTTGGCAGGATCCATTCTCAGGGACTTTCGAGCCTCTGCTTGAGAAATTCGAGTGCCAAATTGATCAAAAAGTGGATGTGGCTGAACTACGTAGGGTTGGTTGAAACCAAGAGAGAGAAAATCGTTTTTTACTTCTTCACTCATGAGTACATAACCATCAACAGGGGTATTGAAGTAGTGCGTTAATATCCGATCGCCCCATCTGGATTCATGGGGATGAATATTATCTGCTATGCATATCACTTTTGTGAATTTATTCGATTTAGTCAATCTCAAGATGGTTCCAAGAGCCGGGGCTAGAAAAGGGATCCAATACCGAACAATGACCAGGTCCGGTTTTTGGGAATGAATGTACCTACCCGTTTTAAACCATGAAAATGGATTGATTGAATTGATCATCCTGCGTACAGATAGGTCATGTGGTTTCGGCTCATCTGCAAATTGGGTTTTGCCTGGAAATAAAACAGATGGGTATTGCAGGCTGAAGGTTATCAATTCAACTGCATGACCAGACTGCTGACATTCCATTGCCAGCCGATCACTAAAGGTTGCAATACCTCCACGATAAGGATGGGAAGGTCCGAGAAAAATTATTTTCATTTTATCGGACATGGGTAGAATTATGAATATCCGAGTTTGGAGTCAATGTTGTAGCTATTCCTTTCGTTAGAACTTCTTGACACCAGTTCAGCGATGAATCCTGCCAAAAACAGTTGCGTACCAATGATCATGACGGATAATGCAATATAGAATAACGGTCGATTTGTTAACGCAAATGAGGGATCCAATAGCTTAGAGATGATTAAGTAGATGCTACTAAAAAAACCAATCAAAAATGAAATGGTACCCAAAAGACCAAAAAACTGCATGGGTTTTTTACCGAATTTCCCAATGAACATGATGGTGGTAAGGTCTAAGAAACCATTTACAAATCGCTCCCAACCAAATTTAGAGACCCCATATTTTCTGGGGCGGTGTTCAACCTCTTTTTCACCAATTCGCTTAAAACCGGCCCACTTTGCAATAACAGGAATGTACCTGTGCATTTCGCCATATACTTCAATGCTCTTCACCACTTCTTTACTATAGGCTTTAAGTCCACAGTTGAAATCATTTAATTGAATACCCGACATTTTTCGAGTTACTGCATTAAATAATTTTGAAGGAAGATTTTTGGTCAACACATTATCATACCGTCTTTTTTTCCAGCCACTGATTAAATCATATCCTTCTTCAACAATCATTCGATACAAGGATGGAATTTCATCTGGACTATCTTGAAGATCTGCATCCATTGTAATGATTACCTTACCCTGTGCGTGTCTAAAACCTTCATTAAGGGCAGCAGACTTACCATAATTGCGTTTGAAGCGTATGCCTTTAAAAGAATCATTTTGGCTGTGCTCAGATTGAATGACCACCCATGATGCATCTGTGCTTCCATCGTCGATTAAAATCACTTCATAGGAAAAGTGATTGGATTGCATAACCGAACGAATCCATGCACAAAGCTCGGGAAGTGATTCAGCCTCGTCTTTTAATGGTATGATTACACTAATGTCCATTAGTTACCAAATTCAATTTCAGGCTTTTTCTTTTTTAATATGGCAGCCAAAATGAGCGCTTCTATGAAATAAACGATACAGGACTGGGCGAACGATTTGAATAAATTCTTAATAGAAAACATATCCATTTCAACCAACTGATCAATCTGTTTGTCTATTTCAGTGTCGGGAACTTTGAATCGTTCCATGAATTCCATGGTTTTCTCTATGGTTAACTGCTTTACACTTTCACCAAACGCTACGTCGATGTAGTTGAACATGATAAAACTAAAAAGGGTGGAGATCAAACCTGTTAAAACGAACACGCCAAAACTTACTTTTAACGCGCCTGAAAAAGCCAGGTAGCCGTCTCCATTTTTTTTAGCGGCACGAGCGGCCAATACTGCAAAGACAATGGGTAATCCAAAAGAAGAGATCCAAACAATCGGACTTAAGAAGTATTCAGATCCGAGCACATAAATTACCACAAAAACAAAAATTGCAGTCAATCCGGAAATCGACCCGAATTGAAGTAGTTCCCTATTGTATTCCTTTGATAAGTTAGACATGGAGATTGATTTTGTTCATTTCTTTATTCAAAATAGTTCCAATGATTTTTCCTTTAAGTGTTCTTCCCAAGTAAGGAGAGTTTTTGGATTTGGACTGATTCATTGCTGATGTAAATTCATACGAAAAGTCCTCCGTAAATAAAGTGATGTCAGCTTCTGCACCCTCTTCCAATATGCACTCCAAGCCAAAGACTTTTCTTGGATTGTAGCAAATACAATTCAAGATGTTATCGACATCTATTTTCAATTCGTTTAGTATACCAAAAGCAGCTTCTAATCCCAGCGCACCATGTGCAGCATATTCGAATTCGCACATCTTTACATCATTATGTTGAGCTGTATGGTGAGTTGTGACGATATCAATTGTGCCGTCCATGATTCCTTCGATCAAGGCAGAACGATCAGTCGCACTTCGAAGTGGAGGAGAAAGTTTGAACAGTGGATTATATCCCGAGAGTAATTCTTCTTCAGTAAACATCAGATTGTGAAGAGGAACAGAGCAGCTGATGCGCGTATTTGATTTTTTTGCCTGTCGAATGATTTCAACGCTGGATGCAAGGCTAATTCCAGTAATATGAAGGTTGGATTCAGCGTATTCAGACAAAGCGATATCTCTCCGAATTGTAATTTCTTCTGAGAGGGCAGGCTTTCCCGGGAGTCCAATTTGGGTGGATACATTCCCTTCATTCATCAGTCCACTTGGCGATACACTGGGATCATCTGCCAATTGAACAACCGTGCCATTAAAGGCCTTCACATATTGAAGCGCTTTGATCAATAAGCCTGCCGATTGCACCGGCTTGTTTCCATCACCGAACGCTATAGCCCCCGATTGCTTCATTTCATACATATCCGTAAGTTCTTTTCCATCTGTGTTTCTGGTAACAGCACCTATAGGATGGAAACAAACGGGAAAGCCAGTATCACGACCCACTATGTATTCTACAGAAGTCTTATTTTGAACTACAGGCTGAGTATTCGGAGTTAAAAAGACATGTGTGAATCCTCCATGAGCAGCTGATCGAGCAGTTGAAATCAGATCATCTTTAAACTCAAATCCGGGATCATTTCCACTTACAAAAATATCCACCCATCCAGGTGAAACACAAAGTCCTTTTGCATCAACTACTTTTTCTGCGGTATGATCAATAGAGGTAGCTATGCGAACGATCTTACCGTTTTCAATGAGAATATCCCTTCGTTTATTGAAATGTTTGGAGAATTTATCCTTGATGAGCGCGTTCCGTAAGAGGATCGTCATAAGCCGATGATTAGGCAAAAATAATCCTTTTTATTAACTTTGCGCTGTTCGGGAAGTGGCGCAGCCCGGTAGCGCACTTGTATGGGGTGCAAGGGGTCGCCAGTTCGAATCTGGTCTTCCCGACCAATGGGTTTGGTGCTTACCAAGCCCATTTTCATTCCTTGACAATTCCATGCAGACTTCCTCCTTTGGCAAAAAAACGATCAGTTTTCTTCACCATATCAGGGTCTAAGGCAACTACAGGAGCATGATGAGGTTTTATGCGCGCATCAATGATCAAAGGTCCTTTACATCCCCAGTGCTTGTGATCCACAAATGACGCAATGCCATAAATATCGTGAGAGGGATTACTTCTGGTAAACGACACCCATAAAAAGTTTCGAAGACCTTCAGCAGTAAAAGCAGCATCATCGCAGAGAATGAGAAAAGGGACGCCCTGTAAATCTGTAAGGTGATTGGCCAAAGAAGCATTCAGTTCATCTATGGCAAGAGCGGTGTCGGCTTCTGACTGATAATTGCCCATCTCGAACGCAATTACTCCAGGCATTACCAATTTAGACGCGCGTATCCTACTGTTGTCCTTAATGCAAGTAGGAACATCGGTGATAAGCTCACGTAATTTGGGACCATGTGCCGCAAAAACAACTTTACTTCCTGTATTTAATCCTGAACCAGAATAATCAAGTGTATCGATGGTGGTTTGCGTGTGAAAATGCACATCGCGCTTTAAATCTATTCGTTCCAATAAATGGATGAGAAAAGCTTCCTCGCGATGGGTTGACAATTGATATTGGTCATCCGTAGTTATGAATAAATACTTTGCCAAGCTCAACTGTCCAGTCCCCAATATATGATTTGAAATCGTCAATAATTCAGCAGGTTGTTGGGTAGGCGTATAAGGAGTATACCGTTCACTTCCTATAGCAAGAAGCAAGGGATGTACACCAGCTGCATCAACAGCATGCACTTCACGCAAACCAGGTATTTCGTGTTGTATAGCAGCTCCCGTCATTTCATGGATCAATTCTCCAAAACTGGTGTCTTCTTGAGGAGGGCGACCAACAACTGTGAATGGCCAAATTGCATTCTTGCGAGCATAGACTTTATGAACGCGCATCAGGGGAAATGGATGCTGCAGACTGTAGTACCCTAAATGATCTCCAAAGGGTCCCTCTGGTTTATTTTCTCCGGGTAACACTTCTCCGGTGATTACAAAATCTGCATCCGTACTAACTGCATACCCATCACGGTATACATAACGAAATCTTCGGTTTCCCAAGACACCCGCAAAACTCATCTCACTTAGATTCTCTGGAAGAGGCATTACTGCTGCTACCGTATGGGCTGGGGGACCACCGACAAACACACTGACCTTCAAAGGAATTCCAAGACGATTGGCTTTTGTTTGATGTACACCAATTCCCCGATGCAATTGATAATGGAGTCCTATTTCTTCATTGAGTGCATATTCATTACCAGCTAACTGAATGCGGTACATTCCAAGGTTGGATCTCATTATACCGGGATAGTCAGGATCTTCTGAATAAACCAATGGCAAGGTTACAAAAGGACCACCATCCATTGGCCAATGCTGAATCAATGGCAAATCAGAAATCCTGATTTCAGATGCCAAGACCGGTTGAATGACTGGATTTTTGAGAGGCAATGCCATCGTTGCGCGAATTGCAGCACCTGCATGTTGAAAAGGAGACTTCAGCGCAGCCATTGGATTCTGCTTGAGTTTGATTAACAACTTGACCGTCTCAAGCGAATTTCTAAAAATGAATTTGCTGCGTTCCAGTGTTCCAAAAATATTGGAGGCAGCACGAAAGTTGGATCCTTTTACCCGCTCAAATAGCAGGGCAGGACCACCTGCTTCATACACCCGATGGTGCAAGGTGGCCATTTCCAGATAGGGATCTACCTCTTCCCGAATGCGCACCAAATGATTGTTGCGCTCCAGGTCCAATAAGGCTTCCTCCATTGACTGGTAGGCCATATGGAATTAAAATTTATATGCGTTCGAAAGCCGAAAAGAAGAAGTCGCCCTCAATTTTAGCATTTTCATTGCTGTCGCTTCCGTGAATTGCGTTTTCCCCAACACTGCGTGCAAACTTTTTTCGAATGGTACCTTCCTCTGCATTGGCAGGATTGGTTGCACCAATCAACTTTCTAAAATCTTCCACAGCATTGTCTTTTTCAAGTATGGCGGCTACAATGGGACCACTGCTCATGAATTGAACCAATTCCCCATAAAAAGGACGTTCTTTATGTACAGCATAAAATTCGCCGGCTTTTGCCTCGCTCAGTCTGGTTACTTTCATGGCAATGATCTTGAAGCCAGCCGATTCAATTTGTTGGAGAATTGCCCCTGTATATCCACTGGAAAAGGCGTCTGGCTTGATCATGGTAAAGGTTCTATTGCTCATTTTCGTGACTTTAGGACGCAAATCTACTCTGAAAAGGGGCATCCCCCAAGTAAAAGCCTCTCAAATTGGATTTGCCGGATGGGGGTATTACATTTGCACCTCCCCATGAAACGCATAACTCACGTATTTGAACAACTGAAGCCCACCGACCCGGTAGTCATTACCATGCACCAGAAACCTGATCCGGATGCAATGGGTTCTGCACTGGGACTGTTTCACTTTTTAAAAAAACTGGGTAATCCTGCTGTTGTTATATCTCCAACCAACTGGGCAGATTTTCTCAAATGGATGCCCGGAATGGAAGAGGTGATTGATTTTGAGTCGAAAGGTGAGCTGGCTAAAAAGTACCTCTCGAGTGCAAAATGGTTGTTTTGCCTTGACTACAACAATTTTAGTCGTACCCGATACATGGAAGGCATCCTCATCCAAATGGATTGTAAAAAAGTCCTGATCGATCATCACCGCGAACCTCAATCGGAATCATTTGATTACGTGTACAGCGACTATACCAAAAGTTCTACCTCTGAAATGATATATGACTTCATTCAGTTCTCTGGTAAAGCAGAATTGATTGATCAAAACATTGCCACCTGTTTGTATGCAGGAGTAATGGCCGATACCGGCTCTTTTCGTTTCTCATCTACTTCGCCGGACGTTCATAAAATGATAGCCGACCTTCAGAGTTACGACATCGATCACCCTAAGATCCATGCTAACATCTATGATAATTTTCAGGAAAATAGGCTTCGATTCATCGGGCATGTGTTATTGAACCGCATGGAGGTGCTTTACCAATACAATACAGCCTTGATTGCAATTCCCAAATCGGACATTTTAAGGTATCAGATCAAGACAGGGGATACCGAAGGACTGGTCAATTTCCCGCTATCTATTCAAGGAATAGAAATGGCTGCCTTACTAATCGACCGCGATGAGGAGAGAAAATGGTCATTTAGGAGCAAAGAGACGTTCGACTGCAATACCTTTGCCCGGAAATACTTTAATGGGGGTGGTCACTTCAATGCCTCAGGAGGAAGAAGTCCGCTTACGGTTGAAGAAAATGTTGTCGAATTTAAAAAAGCATTAAAAGAGTTTACATCAATCAAATAAAAAACATGAAAAATTCATTCGTTCACCTCTTGGGCCTGGCCCTCTTTACATTGGTCCTGGGTGCTTGTCAGAACATCGGCTTTGAGAAAACAAAATCAGGCTTAGAATACAAGATTATTTCCTCCGAAAATGGAGACTCACTTAAGCATGGCGATTTTATAAAATTCAACTACCGCATCATGCCCATATTTTTTGATTAGCTTTTCATGTTCT
>JAFMES010000071.1 GCA_017856605.1 Chitinophagaceae bacterium | reverse complement strand
CGAATTATAAATAAAACTAATAATAATAATAGTCTTAAGCAAGTGCAAAATGGCTTTTTAGGATAAAGACTATTAAGCCCCCATGGACACCCTGCCGGATTTTCTCAACCAACGCAGTAAAAGGTAATACCCTATCAATAGGGGAAAAGCAACCAGCAAGATTTGATTTTTCACAGCTGCCTCATTTCCAACAATTTCCGGATACTTGAATACGATGGTCAGCATTACGCCCGTGATCCAAAAAATTTGGGTATTGTACTCAGTAAAAAAGCATTTGACCCAATTGAATTGCATGGACGAAAGCGTTTTTCCGATCCCACTGAGATTAGGCGCCCATCGGTTAACCCGTGTACAGTAATCGACATAGGACTGCCCAAACTGCTTCTTCAAAAAATCTTCTTCGGCGAGCACAATGCATTGGTAGATAAATAAAAAAATGGGGACTACCACCGCAACGTAAATCAAGGAATTGGAAAGAATTCCAAGTCCCAACAACATCAAATTATTCCCTACATAAAGCGGATTGCGACAATGATTGAATAACCCAACAGTTATCAATGCATCAGCATGAACTTTCAGGTCCTTCCCTCCCCGTTCGATGAAGGTGAGCCCAATGGTTAACCCACGGATAGCCACTCCAGCAGTTGTAATAAGAAGACCAATCCAGAAAGAATATTTCCAAAATGAATCCCCAAACACCTCTTTTGAAAACAGCAATGGCGATGGAATCAACAGCAATGCATACAAAAAGATGAAGAGTTGATTGCGGTACTTAAAAAAGAAATTTCCGATGCCAATCACAGACGTTGATTTAGGTATGGTAAATTATTGAGGTAATGCCTGGAGAATCTCTTCAATGATATCATCCGGATGCTCCAGTCCAACTGAAAGTCGAATCAATCCAGGTGTGATTCCAACTGCCGCTCGCTCTTCTTCAGTAAGTTTTGAATGTGTCGTGCTTGCAGGATGGGAGGCTATTGTGCGACTATCCCCCAAGTTGTTGGTCATTGATAACCATTTAAGCCCATTCAAAAACTTCCTTCCGCCTTCAAGTCCCGACTTCAATTCAAACGTCAATATCCCACCGCCATTGGTCATTTGTTGCTTTGCAATCTCGTACCGAGGATGAGAGGGTAAAAATGGATACTTTACCCAATTCAATGCAGGATGACCTTCAAGCGACTTGGCAATATGCAATGCATTCTGAGCATGCTTCTCCATTCGAACGAATAAAGTCTCCATGCTTTTTGTCAACACCCACGCATTGAACGGACTCAACGAGGGACCTGTATTGCGCACAAACAAATACATCTGCTTGATCAACTCTTTTTTTCCTACTACCACTCCACCCAACATCCTCCCTTGGCCATCCATGAATTTGGTGGCTGAATGCAATACCAGATCAGCACCAAATCGAATTGGCTGTTGCACTGCAGGAGTTGCAAAACAATTATCAACGATCAATATGATATTATACGCCTTGCACAGTTTAGAAATGAAATCCAGATCAATGATGTCTAAGCCCGGATTAGACGGAGTTTCGACATACATTAAGCGCGTATTCTTTTTGATCAGCGCCTCAATGGCTTCAGGCTTATTGAGATCAAAATAACTGTATTCGATTCCCCACTTGGGAAGGTATTTCGTAAGTATGGTATGCGTTGATCCAAAAACAGCAGAAGCAGAAAGGATGTGATCTCCCGCAGAAAGGAAGGTCATAAAACTGGAAAATACAGCTGCCATTCCTGTAGCGGTTGCAATTCCATCTTCTGCACCTTCCAGCAGACAAACTTTTTTTATGAATTCATCAACCGTTGGGTTTGAAAACCGAGAATAGATATTTACATCCAAGCTGTCATCGGCAAATGCTGCAGCCATATCCTCTGCACTGTCATACACAAAACTACTTGTAAGAAACAAGGGCGTGGAGTGCTCTTTCTCTCCGGTTCTTTCCGTTTGTGTCCGTATGGCTAATGTTTCGGGTCTCATACAGGTACATTATTTACATAAACGGCGTAATGAATCTCAGCTCCAGCTTTGCGTAGTGTTTCCGCAACCGAACAGTACTTCTGCATGGAAAGCTCTACCGCACGTTGCGCTTTTTGGGGATCAACATTTCCGCTGATTAAAAATTTCAAATTGATCATCCTCCACAACGAGGGTTCTTTCCCCTCTTCGCGTTCACCATCGACTTCTATTTCCAACCCCTGAAAATCTTGCTTCTGCTTTTTAAGAATCATGACAATATCCACTGAACTGCAACCGGCTAAAGCCGCGAGCAAGGTTTGCATGGGACGAAAACCGGAACCGAGTCCCCCTTGCGAAACCGGAATATCCATCCGAAGGGTATGCCCATCTGCATCGGTGATATCCATTCCGTAGTCTCCATCGGTCAACGCCGCACGTATCAATGCCATCGGGTGATCAATTTTTGCAAATATACGGCTACTCCCCCACTATTTCCCGGCAAGGGAACGAATGCATTCGCTTAGGCTTTGCTTCCAATCGGGCGATCGATATCCAAAAACCTGCTTTATTTTTTCCTTATTCATTATGCTATTGGCAGGACGCTTTGCAGGCGTAGGATAATTAACAGTGGGGATGGGCAATACCTCGCAAGATGCACCAATTTGCCTCTTGATTTCACAGGCGAAGTCGTACCAAGTGATTTCTCCCTCATTGGAAAAATTATAAATACCCGGAATCCACTTGTTAAATGCAACAACATGCATAATGAAGTTGGCAAGATCAGCCGCCCACGTTGGGGAACCCCTCTGGTCGTTGACTACAGAAAGCGTAGATCGTTCGTTCATCAAACGAATCATGGTCTTCACAAAATTATTTCCGTAGACAGAATAAACCCAAGATGTCCGTATAATAATGGAATGAGGATTGTTTGTCATTGCCTCTTGCTCACCTTTGAGCTTTGAGTGACCGTAGACTGAAACCGGTAATGGTTGATCATCTTCGGCATGCGACGATGGTGAGTCTCCATTGTAAACGTAGTCGGTCGACACATGAACAAATCGACATTGATTCGCAGCAGAGACGGCAGCTAAAATTCCAACAGATTCTGCATTGATCAAATACGCTAATTCTTTCTCTGATTCGGCTTTATCGACAGCTGTGTAGGCAGCGCAATTGATGCAGTAATTGGGTTGGAAGGATTCAAATACGGACCGCACCAGTTCAAAATGATGGATGGGTAAGTCTTCACGTGAGAGAAAAAGAAATTCGAATTCACCAGGGTGGTGAGCCGACCAGTCCCGCAATTCTTTCCCCAGTTGTCCATTGGCGCCGGTGACCAGAATTTTTTTCATGAAACGTTTTAAAAAAGAGGTGGAAGGTCCTTAAATAGTGGCAATTCTTTATCCTTTTCAGAAATTAGGCGTTCTCCATCTTTGATCCTCCAATCGATGCTTAAAGCAGGATCATTGTACAAAATACCCCATTCACTTTCTTTGTTATACAGGGTGTCGCATTTATACAACACCTCCGCCGAATCACTCAACACAGAGAAGCCATGTGCAAATCCTTTTGGCACCAGCAACTGGCGATGATTATCCGACGATAATACTACCGAAAAAGATTTTCCAAATGTGGGTTGTTCCTTTCGAAGATCGACTACACTATCCAAGATTTCTCCACTCAACACGCGAATGAGTTTGGTTTGGGCGAAGGGTGGCTTTTGAAAATGAAGGCCCCGAATTACCCCATACTTGGACCTTGACTGATTATCCTGTACCCAATTGAAATTTAATCCATTTCGTTGAAAAGCTGCCTCATTGTAGCTTTCAAAAAAATAGCCACGATCATCTCCAAATACACGTGGTTGGATGATCATTAAACCTTCGAAGCCAGTCGACTCAATTTGCATATCAGCGTTGAACGTATTGTTGTTCGTAAAAATGTTTGTATGCTCCCGATGTTACGTTTTCCACCCAAGTAGTATTGGCCAGATACCAGTCGACTGTCTTTTCCAATCCTTCCTGAAACTGCAGCGAAGGTTTCCACCCTAACTCCTCATTGAGTTTTGTCGCATCGATGGCATATCGTTTATCGTGCCCCGCTCTGTCCTTTACAAACGTTATCAGCTTGGCGCTCTCCCCTTCTGCTCTTCCCAGTTTTTGGTCCATTATTGAACACAGCAAATGAACAATATCAATATTCTTCCATTCATTGAAACCACCAATGTTGTATGTCTGGCCTAATCTGCCATTGTGAAAAATCACATCGATTGCACGCGCATGGTCTTCTACCCATAACCAGTCACGTACATTATCCCCTTTCCCGTATACCGGTAAAGGTTTTGAGTGAACAATGTTATTGATCATCAGCGGCAATAGTTTTTCCGGAAACTGATAGGAACCATAATTATTGGAACAATTGGAAACCACTACTGGCAGATTATAGGTATGATGATAGGCGCTGACCAAATGATCAGACGATGCTTTTGAAGCTGAATAAGGCGAGCGGGGGTCATAGGGAGTTTCTTCTGTAAAAAATCCCTCTTCTCCCAGCGAACCATAGACCTCATCGGTCGACACGTGATAAAATAATTTTCCATCTGCATGCTTCCATGTGCGACGCGCAGCGTTGAGTAGGACGGCAGTCCCCATTACATTGGTCCGAACAAATCCAAGCGGATCCATGATAGAACGATCTACATGGCTTTCTGCTGCAAGGTGGATCACGGCATCAAACTGATGCGAGTCAAACAATTCGTTAATGAAGGATTCATCCGTGATGTCGCCTTTGATAAAATGATAATTGGGGGCATCTTCAATATCCCGAAGATTTTCCAAATTGCCCGCATAGGTCAATGCATCTAAATTAAAAATGGTATAGGTGGGGTACTTTTCTACAAACAGTTTCACCACATGACATCCTATGAAACCTGCACCACCTGTTATTAAAATCTTTTTCATTTTCTACTATTGAATTCTTTGGGTTGTTTTGTCAACTCCTCTTTTGGTAATGAACGAAAATATTCATACGTCTTTTTCAATCCCTCTGAACGATCAACTTGTGGCTCCCAACCTAAAAGTTCTTTTGCTTTTGAAATATCCGGCCTTCGCTGCTTGGGATCATCTTCCGGCAATGGCTTGAATACTATTTTAGTTGAAGCACCGGTCAAAGCAAGGATCTCTTTTGCAAAATCGAGGAGACTGATTTCAACTGGATTACCGATGTTAACGGGATAGGGATAATCGCTCAGCAATAACCGATAGATTCCTTCGATGAGATCATCCACATAACAGAACGAACGCGTTTGTGATCCTTCACCAAATACCGTTAGATCTTCGCCACGAAGTGCTTGTCCGATGAATGCAGGCAACGCGCGACCATCATTGAGGCGCATGCGTGGACCATACGTGTTGAAAATGCGTACAATGCGCGTTTCCAGTTTATGAAAGGTATGATAGGCCATGGTGATGGACTCCATGTATCGCTTGGCTTCATCGTACACACCTCTCGGTCCGACTGGATTCACATTCCCCCAATACGACTCCGTTTGCGGATGAACCAGGGGATCCCCGTAGACCTCAGAAGTAGAGGCAACCAGTATCCTCGCTCCTTTTGATTTTGCCAATCCAAGGCAGTTGTGCGTTCCCATAGCTCCAACCTTCAGGGTTTGGATGGGTATTTTTAAATAATCAATGGGACTGGCAGGAGATGCAAAATGCAGAATATAATCGATGTCTCCTGAAACATGAATGAACTTGGTGACATCATGGTGATAAAACTCAAATTCTTTGAGTTTGAAAAGGTGTTCAATATTTTTTAGATCGCCGGTGATGAGATTATCCATCCCCACCACGTCGTATCCTTCACGGATGAACCGGTCGCACAAATGCGAACCTAGAAATCCGGCTGCGCCGGTGATGAGCACTCGTTTGTTAGCCATTGTTTTGCTGTTGGATGGTTTGTCGACCGATGCTTACATAATGAAATCCCAATTCCGACATCGCTTTGGTATCAAATAAATTTCTTCCGTCAAACACCACTTTGCTGGAAAGCTGACCGGCTATTTTTTCGAAATCAGGTGTCCTAAATTCATTCCACTCGGTTGCAATGATCAATGCATCCGCACCCTCAAGTGCTTCATACTGACCATTTGCAAATGCGATCTTATCCCCCAATACCCGCTTCACATTTGCTATTGCTTCTGGGTCAAATGCACAAACGGTGGCTCCCTCTGCCAACAAGGCATCGATCATATACAAGGCCGGTGCTTCACGAATATCATCGGTATTGGGCTTGAAAGCCAATCCCCACAATGCAAAATGCTTTCCTTTCAATGCATTATTGAAATAGGATTTGATCTTGGGTAGTAAATGAAGTTTCTGCCGCTCGTTCACATCCATCACTGCTTCCAGAATCTTAAAATCGTAATTGACTTCTTTGGAACTTTTTACAAGCGCTTGCACATCTTTAGGAAAGCAGCTTCCACCGTAGCCAATTCCAGGGAAAAGAAAGCGTTTTCCAATGCGTGCATCACTTCCTACCCCCAAACGAACCATATCTACATCAGCACCCAATCGCTCGCATAACTGAGAAATTTCATTCATGAATGAAATCTTAGTCGCCAAAAACGAATTAGCCGCATACTTGGTCAGCTCGGCAGATCGCACATCCATAAAAATCAGAGGATTTCCTGAGCGAACAAAAGGCGCATACAACTCGCTCATCAGTTTACGTGCCCGCTCTGTTTCTGCACCGATCACCACTCGATCAGGTTTCATGAAGTCATCTACTGCAACCCCTTCTCTCAAAAACTCAGGATTAGAAACCACATCAAATGGAACGCGTGCATTTTTTGCAATGGCGGCTGTTACTTTTTCAGCCGTACCTACCGGAACTGTACTCTTGTCGACTACCACAACGTAATCAGTAATGATCTTTCCTAATTCATCGGCAACACCCAAAACATATTTAAGATCTGCTGAACCATCTTCTCCCGGAGGGGTGGGTAGTGCGAGGAAAAGAATTTTTGCATCTTTTATACCCGATACTAAATCAGAAGTAAAATGCAGTCGTTCCTCTTTGAGATTGCGAAGAAAAATTTTTTCAAGTCCCGGTTCATAAATAGTGATTTCCCCTTGACTAAGTCGTTCAACTTTCGAACGATCGATGTCGATACAGGTGACTTGATTGCCTGTCTCAGCAAAACAGGTACCGGTTACCAGTCCCACATACCCTGTTCCAATTACGGCGATTTTCATACGGTTATATTATTGTACAAATTGATTGACGTGTTTTACTATATAGTCCAACTGTTCCTGATCCATTTCGGTATGAATCGGCAATGAAATCACTCGCTCAGTCAACCAATCCGTTACTGGAAGATCGACTTCCGGTAAATTCAAAAATGAAAACATTTTTTGACGGTGGGCAGGAACAGGATAATAAATCATGGAAGGCACTCCGACCTCCGCTAATTGATCGACCAATGCATTTCGATCCACTCCCTCAAGCACCAAGGTATACTGATGAAAGACATGGGTGGTATGACTGGCAGTTAGTGGAGTTTTGATTTTAGGATTTGAGGCAAAGGCATTGGAATAAAATGTTGCAACTTTTCCACGAGATGCATTGTATGCATCCAATCGTGGTAGTTTGCAATTCAAAACTGCCGCTTGCACAGTATCCAAACGCGAGTTGCAACCTACTACATCATGGTAATAGCGTTTACTCTGACCATGATTGGCTACCATACGGATGCGTTCTGCCAGAAGTGCGTTGCGGGTGATGATCGCTCCGCCATCTCCATAACAACCCAGGTTCTTTGAAGGAAAGAAAGAGGTACAGCCTATGTGGCCAATGGTTCCAGTTTTTCTTACGGTACCATCGCTGAATGTGACTGAAGCTCCAATGGCCTGTGCGTTATCTTCAATCACATAAAGATTATGCTCGTTTGCAACACGCATGATCTCCTCCATGTTGGCTGCTTGTCCATACAAATGGACAGGAACGATGGCCTTGGTTTTGGATGTGATGGCTTTTTCAAGCTGATTGGTATCCATGCAAAAAGTTGCCGGATCCACATCGATGAAAACAGGCTTTAGGCGCAATAACGCAATTACTTCGGTTGTAGCGATATAGGTAAACGATGGGGTGATGACTTCATCACCCGGTTCCAGTCCCAACGCCATCATTGCAATTTGCAATGCGTCGGTACCGTTAGCACATGGAATGACATGCTCTGCATCCAAATAGGTTGAAAGATTTTTTGCAAATTCTCCTACCGCTTTTCCGTTGATGAACGATGTTGTTGTAAGCACTTCCTGAATGGCAGAATCTACCTCATCTTTCATCGCTGCATACTGGCGTTTCAGATCCACCATTTGAATTGGAACCATGACGATAAACAGTTTGCGCAAAGGTAATAAAAATGAAGCCATTAGCGGTTTTCGAATTAGCTTTGCTGCACATCTATCGCATGCGTTTTTTATACGATCTGTTCCTTTTTTTATACCCACTGGGCATCCGTGTGGCTGCATTGAAAAACGAGAAAGCCCGGCAATGGATTAATGGCAGAAACCAATGGGAGGAAACGCTTAGTTTAGAGGTAGCAAAAGGCAATGGCCCAATCATCTGGTTTCACTGTGCTTCTCTTGGAGAATTTGAGCAAGGCCGACCCGTCATCGAGGCCATCAAACAGCGTCACCCCAACTACCGAGTACTGCTTACGTTCTTCTCCCCTTCCGGCTATGAGGCAAGGAAAAATTATTCCGGTGCAGATATTGTACAGTATTTACCCCTGGATGGCAAAAACAATGCACGGTCATTTTTGGACAGCACCCAACCAGTGATGGCGGTTTTCATTAAATATGAAACCTGGTATTATTACCTCAATGCATTACATCAACGCAAGATCCCCACGCTACTCATTTCTGCCATCTTCTTCAAAGAACAAATCTATTTTCGTCCTTGGGGTGGCTTCATGAAAAAAATGCTCAATTGCTTCACGCATATTTTTGCCCAAGATGAAACATCCTATGCGCTCCTTCGTTCATCCAATGTTACATCACCGTTCAGTTTAGGTGGAGATACCCGATACGACCGGGTAGTACAGATCACCCATGAACATGTTCACATCCGATCGTTGGAGTTATTTTGCGAGCAGTCCGATGTGATTGTTGCAGGCAGTACCTGGAAAGAAGATGAGCAATACCTGCATTCGCTTTCTCAACGCCATCCCTCACTGAAGTTGATCATTGCGCCACACGAAATAGGACAACATCACATTCAGCGACTCAAAGAACAATTTGAGCAGAGCATTACATTTTCTGAACTGGAACAATCGCATGATCCATCATCCTATAAAACAGTTATCATTGATTGCATAGGACTGCTTTCAAAACTCTACCGTTTCTCAACCCTTGCCTATGTTGGTGGAGGATTCAATTCCAGCGG
>JAFMES010000070.1 GCA_017856605.1 Chitinophagaceae bacterium | reverse complement strand
AGAAACCCAATAAGATTACCATCAGCATGTTCATTATCATTAGTGTATAGCGAAGGAATACCTAAAAGAAATGCTGTTAGCGGCGAATGAAATGAACTTTGAGATACAGCTGCATCTACTTTCTTATTAAGCAAATACCTCCATAACTTAAAAACACGAATTGGATATCCAATCGTTTTACTGATCATATTTTTACCATAATGGATGTCTATAGGAGTGTGCTGAATACCATATTGATTGAGTAATTCAATGGTATTAGCTAGAGGTCGTGATGTAATAATTAATTCATGTCCTTGCCACTCTAATTCTTTCATCATTTCTAAAAAAAGATTAACATGCGGTGAATTAGAAATATCAAACCAGATTTTCATATTATTAATTTTTACGTTGATCAATCACGTATCGATGCTTGGCATTATCTGCTTGTAAAAAGGATTCATTCAGGCGTATAACATAATTTCGAAAACGCATCTCTGAACGAATAACATTCAAATATTTTTTTTTGATATCATGTATTGTAAATCCAATTGAAACTTTGAGGTAAATAGTGAGGGTGTCTTCATTGAAATGAACCTGAAATTGCTCTACAGTAGTATCCGAGCGAAATAATATATTGAAGAAAGCAGAATGCGTCGACTTTCCATTCATATCAATGATCATATCAAAACTTCTTCCTTGAACAGAAGCTATGAGTGGATACCCCCTGCCGCATTGGCATGATTCATTGGGCTTCAGCTCAATACGATCTCCGGTAAAATACCTTAGAAAGACAAACCCTTTATTGACAAGATTACTGGATAAAAGATCACCGTTTGGAGTTAATTCAATCCGCGATCCCGAACTGATTAAATGCATGTTTTTATGTTCACATTCAAATGCAGAAATTCCACCTTCATTACAACCATATTGATTTCGCACATCAACCTGAAATGCATTTTCAATATTTTTTCTGTGCTGATCTGATAAAACTTCTGCTGTAGCAACAATTCCTCTTAATGCAGGTGGCGGCTTTATACCCTTTTTTAAGATAGTTTCTGCTACTCGATTCAGAGCAGTTGCATATCCATAAATCAATCGTGTCTCTGAATGATTCATATCCGATAAATAATTCTGGATATCCGAATCTTCTAAATGAAATGCCGAATAATTCTTAATATTCATTAAGGAATGAAATACCTTATGTTTAATATCTTTCTTTACTAATGCAGAACCCGCAATGAATGCTACTCGATCGCCCAATAGATAACCAGCAGACTCCCATGAAAGCAATATACCTGCCCACATGAATGATTGAGCTTCGGGAGTTGTTTTATAAATGAGGGGAATACCAGTAGAACCACTGGTACCCTTAGCTTGCAGCTTTCCTTGATATGCCTTGGAAATAAATAATGAAGGATGATTACGTATTACTTCTTTTTTTACTACAGGAAGAGTAGATGGGGTATATGATGCATAAAATGGCACATGAGAAATAGCAGTTTTGCATAATGCATCGTACTGCAGCTTTTGTTTAGTCAGCAAGCGTAAAGTGTCTTCATACTGCTCTGAACGCAATTGATTCAATGTATCTTGAATCTGAGTACCGCGAATTGAATCGATAAGCCGTAATCTCCAATGATTAGTTTGTTTCATAAATTATTATATACTGTTGATAATTTTGCGACTGCTTTATGTGTGTAATAAGATTGAACGATAAACTTTGAATTGGCCCCAAAATGCAACAAGGCATGATCATCAATTAATAAATGATGCAGAATTGCCTCCAATCGCGAAAAATCACGATGATCAATCAGCCATCCATTTACTCCTTCTTTAACCAGCGATGGGACACCCCCTACCCGAGTAGCAATAATTGGTTTACTAAATGACATTGCTTCTAGTATAGAAACCGGTAAACCTTCTATGTAAGAAGGTAAAATGAAAACATCAATGCAATCGAATATTTTTTGTTTGTCATGCACTCCAATCCATCCATGAAAAATGAACCTCGAGTGAGAATTAATCAATTCGCTGAAACGGTTATTTAAACCTGGTTCCACTATACCTCCTATGTGCAGTTCAATTGGATATTGACTAAATATGGGCGATACACTCAAGTAATTGAGTAAATCGAAAATTCCCTTTTCTTCATTTACTGTACCCAGAAATAGAAGTCGCAATGGGTCGGGTAAAACAGGTAATCGTTTTGATTGATAATCATCTACTGGATTAGGCACTACTGAGGTATTCTTAAGTCCAATTTCTTTATCAAAGAATTGCTTCCATTCTTCCGAAAGACAAATGACATGATTCGCATTATTGAGAATCTTTTGTACATACCATTTCGTAAACCGATTTGATCTATAAAATTCTTTAAAGCCTCCCCCGTGAATATGAAATACAATCTTTTTCTTGAAAAGCATTGCCAACAAACACAGTGTAGACTTTCTATAAAAACTTGCATTGGATGCAGAATGAAAATGAACAATCGATACCTTATAATGAATCACGAGATATCTTAGGAAACTTGCAACACCGTAGAGAAATAAAATAAGTTTTTTAAACCTAGACCCATCTGTTTCTAATGAGAGTGTTTTTATTCCACTCATTGATACAGCCAACTTGGAAATAACTGCCCCAATTCCCCCATTTGGATTGTAAGGCCCAACAAATAGAACGTGGGAAAAATCAGATTTCACTTGATTCAGAAATGTGATCAATTAATATTCGTTTATACGAATCAAACATGCGATCAATTGAGAAACGTCGAATAGCAGCATGCCGAATCCCTTCATTATCCCATTCCATATGAAGGGCTGTTTTCCACATCAATGCCAGCTCTGCTGGCCGTTTTGGAGGAATCAATAAACCAACAGGATCATCTCCTAAAATCTCATTGGCTGCACCCACATCAGTTAAAACCATAGGCAGCCCAATGGACATAGCTTCCAATGCGGATAGCGGGAATGTCTCGCTCCATGAACACAAAGTGAATAAATTAGCTGCCTTTAAAAAAGGGCGGACATCCCTCTGACTACCGATGATATGAATAAATGAATTAAGCTCCTTTTGCTCAACTAGGTCAAGTAATTGCTTCGTATAATGTTCATCTCCTCCTCCTACAACCAACAAATGAACGGAGTTTTCTCCCATTGCGTGTAAAAGATCAAGGGCCTCAATTGCATCCTCAAATCCTTTTTCGGGACTTATACGTGCTACAATGACAATTATTTTTGAATCTGCAGATAGTCCGTATTGTCTTCTAATTGTCGCACGGATTATTGAACTATTTGTATCCGGGGAAAATAAATTGATGTTGACCCCATTGGGAATAATGAAGTGCGGATGACTGATTAATTGATATGCTGTTCGTAAGTAATTTTTTTGCTGAACTGAAAGATAGAGTACGGTATCACGTTTGGAAAGAAAACGAAAATGTACCCAGGTTCGAATACGAGAGTAAAAGGAAAAAGGAATAGTAGTATGGGGCGATAAGTATAGTTGAATATTAACTCTCAGTCCAAACAGAGCGATGCGAGTTAAGCATAATGCATAAGTGTTAATACAGATTATTCTTTGAGGCTGTACTTTTACAATAATCTCCCTATACTGTTTAATTAGATTTAAATCTAAGCGAGTTTTCTTTTTAAGTAAGTTCAATTCTACTCCTTCATCAATCGAGTTCATCAGTGCTGTATCCCCACCTAGCACTACGACAGATGTACTGATGTTTGTACGATTGAAATAGTTTACCAATTGAACTAGAAAATGTTCAGCCCCTCCAACTGGCAACCCATGAATAGCAAATAGTAATTTCAAAATCGATTTGATTGGACGGACTATTACGAATACACTTCACGAAAGATTGCAGCATTGTGTTCCACCACATGCTCGAAACTGGATGATGCTATATTTTTTTCAAGTTTTGCATAATTCGTATCGGTCAGCATTTCAATAATGGCATGTGCAATTGATTGTGGATTTGAATCACACAAACTTCCCTGAAATCCGTCTTGTAAATATTCTGGAAATGACCCCACTCTTGTTGCAACCACCGGCTTGCCTATGGCATATGATGTCATCAGTACGCCACTTTGAGTTGATTCTCTATATGGGCATATTGTGAAACAGGAACTGGCGATAAGCGATACAAGTTCTTCTGTTTTGATGTATTTATTGATTAAGATCAAGTTCTTTTTGTAACGATTTATCTGCAATAATTCATTGTGAGACAGTGTTCCAGATCCTGCAATGATAAATTGCTGCTCAGGAAAAACACTCAATACGGATGGTATAGCCGCTAAAAGAAGATCCAATCCCTTATAATAGGAAATACGTCCAAAGAAAAGTACATAATGCGATAAAGTGGTGGTAGTGGTTTTAAACGTAGAATATGAAATATAGGGCCTCAACTGAATAGTATGTTTAACTACTCGTCTTTTATTGAATGCTCTATCAAATTGTTCGGTAGCATGATTAGAGTAAAAGAAATAATTTGTAGTGTACTGCCGATAAATGAATTCAAATATTTTTCGTTTAGAAGACATTTCTCCGGTATGCATCACTGGATCATGAATCGTGACCGACAACGTACGAGGCTTTAAAAATGGAAGAAAGAATGATAGCCGTGCTGAAATAGAATCAAAATGAATATAATCAGGGTTTTGTTTTGCAATGAACTTAAATACGTCAATTGAAAAACGCATTGATCTAAAAGAAAATATTCTATTTGATTGAAAATGTGCTACGTAAACTTTGGCAATGAACTTCAAATAGGGTTGCAATTGGTTGTAAACGAGAGCATAGTTATTTGGAGTTAACTCAGAAAACGAAGCAATCTTTTTTGTGATAGAAAAGTCGCTAATGGTACTAACCCTAGAATCAGGTGTCACCTCAATCATCAATTCGATCTGTACAACTGAAGAAAGCGGTTCTAGGATTTCAAGCGCGCTGTCTAAATAATAAGGCTGTGTATAATAGAGCAATTTGGGCTTCAAGCAAACACCTTTATGAAATACGGAGAAATAAACAAAATCAAAACCATCCAAAAGATGGAAAATGAGAGTGTCAAACTAAAAGTAGTTGTCAATCCTTCAAAAGCAAAAAATGCAACTAGCAAGAATAAATTAGACTGAACTATATGCGATTGAGTAATAAACCTCTTTTTGTATAGATACATATCTTGTAGCAAATGAAAAACAATAAAAGAAATGAATATTCCGTAACTCACCCACGATGCATCCTTCAGGTGAAGTAATCCCCATAAGGCAATGAATAGGTACACTATGAGACTTAAAATATTTAGCCACATATCCAGTCGCTCTTTCCCTAGTGCAATCAACATATTTGCCTGCAAAAGAACAGTGGGAAATACCAACATGGTTAGAAACATTTCATTGCATCCCTTAACTGCGTCTTCGTGAATACTTCCAAAAACATATGGAATAACCCAGGGTGAAATTGTCCTTGCTAGGCTATAAGCAAATACACCATAAATGAGATATATCCAATAGATTTTCGTAAAATACTGGTGTGCTGCTGTTCTATTTAACTTCACTTTTTCAATTAATAAAGGAAAAACAGATCCAGATAATATGACTGGTATTATTTCTGCAATTGAAAATACCTTATACGATATCTCATACGCTGGAACGTAACTCAGTCCCAGGTACTTAGAAATGAGAAAATTACCAATAGACCAGTATAAAACAGATATTGAACCGATGATAATAAAGAAACGATTTCTATAAATAGCTGCTGCGATATTATTTTTGTTGATAAGTAGTCCAAAAAATAATCGATTCCATTGAAGTTCTTTTAAAGGGCCGGTTACAATATGTACGAACATGGTTACCAATCTTAGTAAAACAAGTAAAAGGATTAGTCCAATTAAATCCATCTTCCACCATAGGTTTATTAAACCAATTAATAATTTTACAGAAGACTCTCCCATTGAGATGATGAAAGTGGTACGCTGTTGATATGCAGCTATATTATACGACTTTGATACATAAATCAAGCTGTCAAAAAGGATATTTAATCCTAATACAAAGGATAAAGTGGTTAATTCTGCTGAGCTATAAAAGAAATAAACAAAGAAGACATTGAGTGAGTAAAAAAAAACACCACTCATTAATTGAATTGATGTAAAAAGAGGTGTGAGACTTTCATTTGTATTTTGTTTCATCTCACGTATATACCATTGTTGTAACCCAAGATTTGAAAAAGATATTAATACACTATACATCGTGTTGGCTAATATATAAAAAGAGAAATCACTTTTATTATATTGACGCGCAACAAGTATAAAGAATACACTGGCTACTGTACTTTGAATTATACTGTTCAAAATGCCCCAGAACGAGTTACCAATGAGCTTACTGTAAAGTATTTTCTTAAACACGCTATTTTGCAATAAACTGAGATGTTCTAAACTGCAAGGAAATTAATCCGATAATCACCAAGATCTTTATACGGATATCTCCTAAAGAGTACACTGTTTGAAATGAAATTAGCCACGATACTAAAGCAGCTAAAAAATAGAGAGAAACGTTATCTGAGTTCCGATATATAGTTTGAACAGCATTGAATATGGGTGTAAGAAAATAAATAGAAAATAGTAGCATACCCATAATACCAAATTCTACAAGTACTTTTAAATAGCCACTTTCGGGATGGTCATAATAAGTAATATCATTATCGTTCATCCAGAATTGATGCGGGTAATGCTGTGAAACATAATTCGCATAATTTCCAATTCCAATCCCAAAAATGGGATGATCTAAAAACGTTTGCCATGCTTCTTTCCATATCTGTATTCTAAAATCAAAAGACTCATCAACTGAAGCCCGATTAAGAAGTGGTATGTATTCCTGATATTCCACTACAAGAAAGATAACCGGGATAGCTATCAAAATAAATACCCACTTAATTTTCAAATCTGAAAATAATAATATCAGGAATAGTCCAGCAGTAAACCCTCCCAATGCAGCTCTTCCACCCGTAAATAAAATTGCAACAAAACCAGTGATTGCTATCAATAAGATCCAAAATGTAGAGTACGACTTTTTGATATACTTACCAGAAAACATCATAAGAATGCACATGGATAAAAACTGGGCATATTTTTGTGGATCCTGAAAAAATGAAGGGTATCTATTTGATAAGCCCCCATCTACATTGATATTTGGCGATTTTGCAAATGAGAAAGAAGGGCCTATTAAAAATTGAAATCCTAAAAATAATAATGAGAATAAAAATATTCCAGTAATCCCTCCAATCATCCATTTCATAAATGAGTCTGATGCATGTAATTCATTCATTAAAAAGATTGCAAAAAGGATTGAAGTAAAAAATTGAATAGTAGCTGAGATTGTATATCGATTAATATCATCAGAGAGCGCTATACCAGTGAACATGGTTCCAAAAAGTAAAAATGCAAAGAGAGAATAATTAGAAAATAAGTTTTTAAACCGTTCAGGTCTCTCGTGTAAGAATATAAAAAAAACAAGTGTCAGAAGGTCGAATACAGAAATTGTTAATACACTAGGCAAGAGATCAATACCCAAAAACGGATAGCATATAAATATAAATTTAAGATACAGGCGGTTCTGACTGGTTCGGGTTGTGAGCACCAGTATTCCATATATGAGCAATGCCAATACAGCAATGATCATATTGATTTTTGCTATCATTTAATTTGTATTGAACCATACCCCAGTCATTCTACATATAGATTCTTCCATCGATGAATCATCCAACACTTCAAATCGAGGAATCTCATATGGGCGTACCAGCGACTGATGATCAATATAATTGGTATGGGTGGTGAAAGCCATTTTATACCCTGCACGTTTGAGCATATTGATTTCACGAATTCCGTAAGAACCATTTGGATATGCAAATAGCTGAATAGGTTTATCCAATTGTCGCTCAAGAATTAAACGCGATTGAACCAATTCGTTCAAAACCTCCTGGTCTGTGCACATCGGCAAAATGGGATGCGATACTGTGTGTGACTGGAAATTGATATAAGGCGAGGAGTTAAAATATCGAACTGCTTCACTTGTCATAGCCTGGCGCTCAGACAAGACATAAGAAACTTTTCTAAGGTAATGAAGTCGCAAATGATTTGGAATCCCTTTTAATTCTTCAACAGATAGAGAAGGAAACATTTTTTTGTTTGCCGAACGAGCTATCGTCCACCAAAATGAGTTTCCACGAATCATCGGATCCGTTGCCAAAAATATGGTTACTGGAATACGATAACGAATTGCAGTTTGAATAACATTCTGCTCATTGAATTTCCATCCATCGTCTACCGTTATAACTACAGTATTTCGGGGGAGATTTTTTTTATTACTATATATCCCATAAAGTTCGGATGTACTTATGGCACGTAAATTATTTTTCAAAATCCACTTTATACAACCTTCAAACACCTTCAATGAGGGGTTGTGAAAATAAATTGACAAAATACAGGAACCACTGTTTAATCGATTCAAAACAGCATTCACCTTACCACTTTTTATCAGCCATGCTGCATAGGCTTTTGCGGTTACATCCCGCACCAGTTTTACTGCGCTCATACCGTTCTCATATATTCGGTTGGCAATGACATCATTTCACGATTGGAAGACGAAACAGATTGATTACTCAGAATTTCAAGTTGATAAGCATCCACTTCGGCCGTCATATTATAACCAAGTGAGGGAATTGATAGTATTATGCGATTATTTCGAATATTCCGAACTACCCCCTCTTTATCCATTAGTGGCCCCCGAAGTATTCTGACCATTTCGTTTACACAAACCGGGCGTCGTTCTATTCGAATATCTGTATGCTCATCGAGAAAGATTTTTATATGTTCGATTTCTTCATTCCTGATTTGAGCAGGCTTAGATAACCAATACACTATCGTCACTATATCAGTAGTTACTTTTTTTACATCTGTTAGTTTATCTTCTGGAACTCGAACAAACACATAGGATGGAAACACAGGCTCAAATACTAACTTTTTACGATCAGACCATTGTCTCATTCGTTTGTTGAGTGGACAGTAGTTTTCAATTTTTCTTTTACTCAATAATTGTGAAACTTTTTTCTCACACCGTGAACGGGTATACAAAACATACCAGTTTTTTTTCTCAGTTACGTGTTCCATATCTTTTTTTTAAATAAGGCTTCGCCTCGTTCAATTACATTGAACCACTTTAAAGTAAAGTCAAGAAAACTGATCAATCCTTTTTACCATAATAACGGCCGTATTCAGCCGTATATCCATACCCATAACCCAAATCGCTTTTGCCAAAACCGCGATTTTTTACACTATTGAAAACGATCATTGGAGATACAAGTGGGTTTATTGAATTATGCTGATCTATCTGTCTAATGACTGCTTTAGGTGTGTAGGAATGACGAACTGCATAAACTGTAACACCACAAAAAT
>JAFMES010000069.1 GCA_017856605.1 Chitinophagaceae bacterium | reverse complement strand
CGCGACTACAATCAAATTACTTTTTGGATGCAGGCGCTCTTTTTGGAGAAAAAAATCGAGACGCTTCACATTACCCGAAGTTTCGAAGACCGGGCCGAGTTGTTGGCCGAGGAGGTGAACGAACTCAATACACGATTGAATCTGGTAGGACAGCTGAGCAACTTGGCGCTTCAACTTTACGGGTGGTACATCAAAAACGGGCATGTGCGTGATGAGCGGGACGTGCTTGCAGTAAAAAATTTTTTTCAATCTCATCTTCCTGATGGAGTTACCGAAGTTGAAGGTTTTTACGAACGGTTGTATTTGTACCAAAGCCAAGCCTGGTATGGATTTATCTTGTAGGATTTCATCGTTTACTATCGCAATTGCCAGCGCTGGATCGATCTTTTTGAACGTGAACCTCAAATGATCAAGGCAGAACCTCAGCATTACATCAAAGGCATGCACAACCTGTTGAATGCGCATTTTCTTCTTCGAAACGATAAGAAATTTTTCCAGGAAAAACAGCGATTTGAAGCTTACTCAAATTCTGCAGAAGGCATGGCAACCATGAATTCTCGAGTACAATGCTTTGTGTATCTGTATTTGGCAAAACTCAATCGGCATTTCTTATCCGGAAGTTTCACAGAGGGACTGGCATTGGTGCCGATCATTGAAGAGGGATTGAACAAATACCACATGCACATTGACCGACATCGCACCTTGGTTTTTTACTACAAAATTGCTTGTCTTTATTTTGGAGTCGGAGATTATGATCAAACCATAACCTATCTCAATAAAATCATTCATTGGAATGCCAATCTCCGCTCCGATCTTCAGTGCTATGCTCGAATGCTGCACCTTATTTCCCATTTTGAAATTGGAAATAATTCCATCATTGAACACCAAGTGAAGTCTCTTTACCGGTTCATGTCAAAAATGGAAAACCTGAGTTCTGTCGAGTTGCGAATTTTTGAATTTTTGCGCGATGCCATCGGCATGTCGCGTGCCCGAGCACGCGCTGCCTTCTTATTGCTCCATGAACAGTTAAAGGCCTTGGAGGGAAGGCCCACAGAGAGTCGTTCCTTCATGTATTTGGACATTGTTTCCTGGTTGGAAAGCAAGATTCGAAAAGTGCCGGTTCAAGTCGTCATAGCCGACCGTTATCGGATGAGAAGCAATGCGGCTTAAACGCTTATTTTGTCTCCCTTTTTTTCGGATATTTTTTATTGCTAATTCACCCCTTTTAGCTACCTTTGCTCTCCTTAAATTTGGCATGCCCGTATTTTTTCATTCTTATACTCACGTAAATTATTGAATATCAATAAATTACACATGGAATTTTCGTTCCGTGCAGAATGATTGTTGCGACCGTATGACCATCAAAAGAAAATAGCGCTATGGCAATCAAAAAAGACAATCGTCCAAAATCGAGTTTTTCAAAGATCACCATCAGTCTCGCTTCACCCGATTCCATCCTCGACCGTTCATACGGTGAGGTGTTGAAGCCGGAGACCATCAACTACCGAACCTACAAGCCCGAGCGTGATGGCTTGTTTTGTGAAAAAATATTTGGTCCCGTAAAGGACTATGAGTGTGCTTGTGGAAAATACAAGCGCATTCGCTATAAGGGCATTGTGTGTGACCGTTGTGGTGTGGAAGTTACCGAGAAGAAAGTGCGTCGCGAACGCATGGGTCACATCAAACTGGTTGTGCCGGTGGTTCACATTTGGTATTTCAAGAGCCTTCCCAATAAAATTGGTTACTTGTTGGGCATCAGTTCCAAGAAATTGGAGAGCATCATCTACTACGAACGTTTTGTAGTTATACAGCCCGGAATCATGGAAGAAAAAGGCATGAAGCAAGGTGATCTTCTTCAAGAAGAAGAATACCTCAATTTGCTGGATACGCTTCCTAAGGAGAATCAATACCTGCCCGATGAAGATCCTAAGAAATTCATTGCAAAGATGGGAGCAGAGGCAGTGCATGATCTGTTGGGAAGAATCGAACTCGATTCGCTCAGCTTCACGCTCAGAAATGCTGCCGCTAACGAGACTTCTCAGCAACGCAAGGCAGATGCGCTCAAGCGCTTGAGTGTTGTGGAATCATTCCGCGATGCCAATACGCGTATCAATAACCGTCCTGAATGGATGGTGATGCAATACATCCCCGTTATTCCACCGGAACTGAGACCATTGGTTCCTTTGGACGGAGGACGCTTCGCATCTTCTGACCTCAACGATCTATACAGAAGAGTGATCATTCGTAACAACCGTCTGAAGCGCTTGTTAGAAATCAAAGCACCTGAGGTGATTTTGCGTAATGAAAAGCGCATGTTGCAGGAAGCCATCGATTCGTTGTTCGACAACAGCCGTAAGTCCAATGCCGTTAAAGCCGAAGGTGGACGTGCGTTGAAATCACTCAGCGACGTGCTTAAGGGAAAGCAAGGACGTTTCCGTCAGAACCTTTTGGGTAAGCGCGTTGATTACTCTGGTCGTTCGGTTATCGTAGTGGGACCAGAATTAAAACTGCATGAATGCGGTCTTCCTAAAGACATGGCCGCTGAATTATTCAAGCCATTTATCATACGCAAGCTGATCGAAAGAGGAATAGTTAAAACAGTGAAGTCTGCACGCAAATTGGTTGACAAAAAAGAGTCAATCGTGTGGGACATCCTTGAAAATATTTTGAAAGGTCATCCGGTCATGCTCAATCGTGCCCCAACGCTTCACCGTCTTTCCATTCAGGCATTCCAGCCGAAATTGGTAGAAGGTAAGGCCATTCAACTGCATCCGTTGGTATGTTCTGCGTTCAACGCCGACTTCGACGGTGACCAAATGGCAGTGCACGTTCCTCTCGGTCACGGGGCTATTCTAGAAGCCCAGTTGTTGATGTTGGCCTCACATAATATTCTGAATCCTCAAAATGGTACACCCATCACACTGCCTTCACAGGACATGGTGTTGGGTTTGTATTATATCACTAAGGGTAAGCGCAATTTGCCAAACGATCCGGTGAAGGGAGAGGGAATGAAGTTTTACAGTTCAGAAGAAGCCATCATCGCATACAACGAAGGCAAAGTTGATCTTCACGCATTTGTAAAGGTTAAAGTGAATGTGCGCAGCGAAGCGGGAGAGCTTGAAAATAAATTAATCGAAACCACCGTTGGTCGCATTCTCTTCAATCAGGCAGTGCCTGCTGAAGTGGGTTATGTGAATGCCCTTCTTACAAAGAAGAGCCTTCGTGAGATCATTGGTCAGATCATTAAGATCACCAATGTTCCTACTACTGCAAAATTCCTCGACGCCATTAAGGAACTTGGTTTTCGCATGGCCTTCAAAGGTGGACTCTCGTTCAATATCCAAGATCTGGTACTCGACATTCCTCGCGAAGAAATGTTGGATCAGGCAACTGGTGAAGTTGACGAAGTATGGGAGAACTACAACATGGGTCTCATCACCAACAATGAGCGGTACAATCAAATCATTGATATCTGGTCTCGCGTGGATACCAAAATTACCGAGACCCTCATCAGGGCCATGGCCAGTGATAAGCAAGGATTCAACTCTGTATATATGATGTTGGATTCGGGTGCGAGGGGAAGTAAACAACAGGTAAAACAGCTTGCTGGACTGAGGGGATTGATGGCAAAACCTCGTAAGAGCGGTTCTACTGGATCGGAGATCATTGAAAACCCAATTCTTTCCAACTTCAAAGATGGATTGAGTGTATTGGAATACTTTATTTCTACACACGGTGCGCGTAAAGGTCTTGCAGATACGGCCCTTAAGACTGCCGATGCGGGTTACCTCACACGCCGTCTTGTAGACGTAGCACAGGACGTTATTATTGCAGAGGAAGATTGCGGAACATTGCGCGGTATTGCAACCAGTGCATTGAAAGATAACGAGGATATTGTTGAGCCATTGTTTGATCGCATCTTGGGACGCACTTCGCTGCACGATGTGTATGATCCACAATCAGATGCGTTGCTTGTGAGTGCTGGTCAACACATCGATGAAGACACTGCTAAGAAGATTGAAGACTCTGGTATCGAAACCATCGAAATCAGATCGGTGCTTACTTGCGAAAGCAAGCGCGGATGTTGTGTGAAGTGCTACGGCGTAAACCTTGCAACTGGCAACATCGCACAGAAAGGCGATGCAGTGGGTATCATCGCGGCTCAGTCCATCGGTGAACCAGGAACACAGCTGACTTTGCGTACGTTCCACGTAGGTGGTGTCGCAGGATCTGCTTCCGTAGAATCACATCTTGTTGCCAAGTTCGATGGTACCGTTCAATTCGACGGGTTACGCACGGTTAAAGCAAAAAACAACGAAGGAAAAGATGTTGAAGTGGTAATCGGTCGTACTGCCGAAATGAGGATCATGGATCTGAAGAATGACCGGGTGCTCATTACCAATAACGTTCCTTATGGTTCTATTCTGGCTGTTACAGAAGGCAAGAAAGTTGCAAAGGGTGATGTGATCTGTAGCTGGGATCCATTTAACAACGTTATCGTTGCTGAGATTGCCGGTAAGGTTGCATTTGAAAATGTGATTGATGGTGTTACTTATCGTGAAGAAGCAGACGAGCAAACAGGACACAGAGAGAAAGTAGTTATTGAATCAAAAGATAAAACCAAGATCCCATCTGTTAAGATTAAAGGGTCCAAGGATGAAAAGACATATAACCTTCCAGTAGGTTCGCATATCGTAGTTGAGGAAGGGGATGATGCCAATGCAGGTCAGGTACTGGTTAAGATCCCAAGGATCCTGGGTAAGCTCAGGGACATCACGGGTGGTCTTCCACGTGTAACCGAACTCTTTGAAGCAAGGAATCCGGGTAACCCTGCAGTTGTTTCTGAAATTGACGGCGTTGTCAGCTTTGGAGCAATCAAGCGTGGTAACCGTGAGATCAGTGTTGAAGCAAAAGACGGGGTAATCAAAAAGTACCTTGTTACGCTGACTCGCCAGATTCTTGTTCAAGATGGTGATTTCGTGAAAGCGGGTACGCCACTTTCTGACGGTCAGGTTGCTCCTGGTGACATTCTTTCAATTAAAGGACCATTTGCAGTACAAGAATACGTTGTGAACGAAATTCAGGAGGTCTATCGCTTACAAGGTGTAAAGATCAATGATAAGCATATTGAAGTCATTGTTCGTCAAATGATGCGCAAGGTTGAGATTCTGGATCCGGGGGATACCCGCTTCCTTGAGGGAGATCTTGAAGATCGTTATGACTTTAACATCGAGAACGATTGGATTTACGATAAGAAAGTAGTGTTGGATCATGGTGATTCTGAAAGCATCAAAACCGGTCAGATAGCCAGCCTCAGAGAGATTCGTGAAGAAAATTCTGTATTGCGCAGAGCAGATAAGAAGTTGATTGAATTCAGAGATGCACACCCTGCAACTTCTCATCCAGTGCTCTTGGGTATTACCAAGGCTTCGCTCGGAACGCAGAGCTGGATATCAGCTGCTTCCTTCCAGGAAACAACCAAGGTGCTTTCTTCTGCAGCAATACAAGGTAAGTCGGATGATATGCTGGGATTGAAAGAGAACGTCATCACAGGTCACCATATCCCTGCCGGAACGGGTCTTAGGGAATACGAAAACCTGATTGTGGGAAGCAAGGAAGAATACGAGCTCTTGCAGACAACCCGCGAAGTGATGAGTTTTGATGAGGAGGAATAACCTACCAAATCTAGATTATGAATCAAAAAGTAGTCAATGTCATCCTTGCAGCAGGAATTGCTATCCTTCTCTTTCTGCAGCTTCGTCCTGTGAACCCAGCGCCAGTTGCGGCAAGTCCTGTTTCAGGAACAGCTGTAAAACTTGGATACGTTGATCTTGATTCAGTTCAAGAACGTTACCTGCTGTACAAGGAGAAAATGGATATGTTTGATAAGAAGAAGGAAGATGCTGATCGCAATTTGAATTCTGCTTTTCAGAAAATAGAGAACGAGCGTATAGCGTTTGCTAAACGGGGAGAATCCATTACCCAGGTGGAGTTTGAGAATTTCCAGCGTGCCTATCAAACTAAAATGCAGAATCTGGAGGAGCAAAAGCGTGTACTGGAAAATCAAATTGCTGAAGAAGGGGAAAGTACTTTGACTGAACTTCGATCTACAATCAATGATTTTTTAAAGGAATACAATAAGACAAAAGGGTACACCTATATTTTTTCTTATTCCTCGTCCCTGAATATGCTGTTTTACAAAGACAGTGCTACGAATATCACCGATGAAGTAGTGGAAGGTTTGAATGCAGCGTACAACAAATCTAAAAAGGGAAAGTAAAGTAATCGTTGAAATGCTTAATTTAAATCCCGGTAACTTACCGGGATTTTTTATTTAACCCTTGTGTATGACAGATCAAAAAGAGTTCAAGCCTAGTCTAAGTCTTTTAGATGCTACCATGATTGTAGCTGGATCCATGATTGGTTCAGGAATCTTCATTGTAAGCGCTGATATTGTGCGCCACGTAGGCAGCGCTGGCTGGTTGATAGTTGTTTGGCTGATAACAGGGTTCATGACCCTGAGTGCTGCCCTTAGTTATGGGGAGTTGAGTGGCATGTTTCCTAAGGCTGGTGGACAATATGTATACTTGAAAGAGGCCTATAACCCCCTAGTTGGTTTTTTATATGGCTGGAGTTTCTTTTCGGTTATACAAACTGGCACCATCGCTGCTGTTGGCGTTGCATTTGCAAAATTTGCCGGCTATTTTGTCCCTTCTCTAAACATGGTAGAAGAAAACATACTGTTTAGTGTATCAGGCTTAAATATATATCCAGCTCAACTCTTGGCCATCTGCTTGGTCATTGCACTCACCTATATCAATACGAGGGGAATTCGTGAAGGCAAGTTGATACAAACCACCTTTACCGTTTCCAAGCTACTGGCCTTGTTTGGCTTAATCGTATGTGGGTTCCTATTTGTGGAAGTTAATCACTGGACTGCTAATTGGTCGACTGGCTTTATTTCACAATCGGCACTCATCAATGAAGAGGGACAAATCACCTGGAGCGCCATTGGAGGGATTACCTTGCTGGGTGCTATTGCAGCTTCAATGACAGGCTCCATATTCAGCAGCGATGCTTGGAATAATGTGACGTTTATCGCTGGGGAAATTAAAAATCCAAAACGAAACATAGGACTTAGTCTATTCTTTGGTACGCTGTTGGTGACCATCATTTATGTATCAGCAAACCTGATGTACCTCTATGTGATGCCCATGGATCAGATTACCAAGCCGGAAGAAGACCGCTTAGCCGTAGCTGCTGCCAGCATCATCTTCGGTGCAGCTGGTAGATCGATTATTGCTGTATTGATAATGGTCTCAACGTTTGGTTGTTTAAATGGATTGATCTTGGCAGGAGCTCGGGTGTATTATACCATGGCTCAAGACGGACTCTTTTTCAAAAAAGCTGGAGAGCTGAATCAAAATTTTGTCCCTCAATGGGCTCTATGGAGTCAGGCTGTGGTTGGCTCTATACTTTGCTTAAGTGGCAAATATGGCCAGCTATTGGATATGGTGTCGTTTGTTGTGGTCATCTTCTATGTGTTGACCATCATAGGGATTTTTATTCTCCGCCGTAAACGCCCTGATCTGGAAAGGCCCTATAAAGCAGTAGGGTATCCTTTCTTGCCTTTGGTTTATATTTTAATGGGACTTACATTCTGCTTTTTGCTCATTCTATTTAAGCCCGAATATACTTGGCCTGGATTGATCATTACTTTACTTGGGATCCCTATCTATTTCATCGCAGTAAAAAGCAATCGCTCCTAAATGAATTTGATTGTCGTTATAGTTGCGGGTGGATCAGGTAGGCGCATGGGGAATGAACTCCCTAAGCAATTCTTATCGCTTCTTGGTAAACCTATTCTAATCCGAACCATTGCTGCATTTCGTGATGCACTGCCGCAAGCTTTAATCCGTGTTGTCATTCCACAGCCTTATATGGACATGACTTCTGAAATGATTCGTGAGTACAATCTGAATCATCAACTGGAACTGGTAGAAGGGGGAGAAACTCGATTTAATTCCGTTAAGAATGGAATTCAGGGATGTGGACCAGACTCCCTGATCTTGGTCCACGATGCGGTTCGCTGCCTGGTAAGCAACCAATTGATACAGCGTTGTGTGAGTCATGCAGTCCAAAATGGTTCAGCAATACCGGTAGTTGCAGTTCGAGACAGTATGAGAAAACTCACCAACGAAAGGACTTCTGAAGTCGTTGATCGCGAAGGACTATACATTGTTCAGACGCCTCAGGTGTTTTTATCTTCGATATTGCTTCAGGCATTTGACCAAGAATATCAGAAAGCATTTACCGACGAGGCCAGTGTGGTTGAGTCAACCGGTCATCCAGTTTCACTGGTGGAAGGGGAGCATCGCAACATTAAGATAACATTTCCGGAGGACCTGCTTGTTGCCAGCTGTCTGGTCCAAAATGATCAGTGATTAATCCACCGATGATCGAATACTTGCCGATCCGATTTTTTCTAGAATTTGATGGGCTACTTCCATGGCTGCCAACCCATCGTGTTCAGATACCACTGTAGCAGTATTGAAACGTATGGCATCACGGAATGCTTTTAACTCCATGCGGATTGCATTTTCCTGAACAATATCCGGGTATTCCACTGCAACTGTTTTAGCTCCGTGCTGAGTATCTATATCAAAACTAAAGAGGTGGTCATCTCCTGATGACTTCAATTTGATGATCTCGGTCTTTTTCTCCAGAAGGTCCATTCCGATATATGCATCCTTTTGAAAGAGTCGGATTTTCCTCATTTTTTTCATAGAAATCCGGGATGAAGTCAGATTTGCCACACAACCGTTTTGAAATTCGATTCTCACGTTTGCGATATCTGGGGTATCTGTCATAACAGCAACACCACTGGCGTGAATGGTTTTAACGGGACTTCCCACAAGATGTAAAATAATATCAATGTCGTGTATCATGAGGTCCAATATCACACTCACTTCTGTGCCTCTGGGATTGAACTGAGCCAACCGATGCACCTCGATGAACATGGGTTGCAGCGATCGGTTATTTAAGGCAAGAAAAGCGGGATTGAAACGCTCTACGTGTCCCACTTGAAACTTGACTTTCGCTTCTCCGACTAATTTGACCAGTCGCCTAGCTTCTTCCATATCATTGGCAAGCGGTTTTTCTACAAAAACGTGCTTGCTTTTTCTAAGTGCAGCCTCGCAGATGGGAAAGTGAAATTGAGTGGGAGTAACCACATCAATTGCGTCACTGGCCTCAATGAGTTCTTCCTCTGAATGAAAACGTTTAAGGCCATATTCAGCGATTGTTTGTTGTGCATGGGTATCGTTTGGATCGCAAAATCCAACTACTTCAACACCGTCCAGGGCCTTCCAATTCTGTACGTGAAACTTTCCGAGATGGCCTACGCCGAAAATACCGACCTTTAACATGGATGCAAAGGTATATATTTTGCTATTCTCACAAGATGAATG
>JAFMES010000068.1 GCA_017856605.1 Chitinophagaceae bacterium | reverse complement strand
AGGGAAGTTGCGCAATCCCTTCTTTATATAGGGACCATATGGGCCCCGCAAGAGTTGAATTTTTTCTTTTTCAAATAGTTTGATGGTTCGTTCGCTTTTTGCCTTTCGCTTCTCCTCAATGATTGGGATGGCAGTTTCTAATTTTATTTCATATGGGTCGAATTCCTTTGCAAGGGAATAGAAGTTCTTTCCATGGGCAATATATGGACCAAAGCGACCAATGTTCACTTGAACGGTTTCCGATTCAAATTCTCCCAATATGCGTGGTAGTTTAAAAAGCTCTAATGCCTCTTCCAGTACGATGGTCTCGATACTTTGATCCGTTTTTAATTTGGCAAAACGCGGCTTGTCTTCTTCTGAGCTTCCTCCAATTTGGACCATTGGACCATATCTTCCCATCCGTGCAATTACCTTTTTCCCTGTTGCAGGATCAATTCCCAAATCCCGCTCACCACTGATTCGCTCTGCTTTTTCCATCGTTTCATCCGCACCCTTCTTAAATGGAGAGTAAAAGTTTTTCAACATCTCACTCCAATCTTCCGAGCCCTCGGCGATGTTATCGAATTCATTTTCTATGCTGGCGGTGAAACCGTAATCTAAAATTTGATTAAAATGCTGGATCAAAAAATCAGTTACCACAGCTCCAAGATCAGTAGGGAAAAGTTTTGATTTTTCTGCTCCGGTATTTTCCTGTTCAATGGCTCTTGAAATTTTACCCTCTTTTAATGCAATCACCGCATAGTTTCGTTTTACACCTTCACGATCACGTTTTTCAACGTATCCGCGTTTTAGAATGGTGCTGATTGTTGGGGCATAGGTTGAAGGTCTTCCAATTCCCAATTCCTCGAGCTTTTTTACCAATGACGCTTCAGTGTAGCGAGAGGGTGGGCGACTGAATCGTTCTGTTGCCAATAACTGCATCAGGTCTAATTGCTGTCCCTTTTCCAATGGAGGAAGTATGCCCTCGTTTTGTTCTTCTTCGTTTTCCTCCTCGTCCTTGCCCTCGTTGTATACTTTTAGAAAACCTTCAAACTTTAAAACCTCGCCCTCTGCTTTGAGCAATTCTGCGTTGGTGGAAATGGAAATTTCAGCAACTGTTTTCTCCAGTTCTGCATCTGCCATTTGAGAAGCCATGGTTCTCTTCCAAATCAGGTCATATAACTTTTGTGCGTCGGCATTATCTACTTTGGACTTGTCCATGTAGGTAGGTCGGATCGCTTCGTGTGCCTCTTGAGCTGATTCGTTCTTGTTTTTATATTTTCTTGTCTGCAGAAAATCTTTACCATAATTTGAAACGATTGCACTGGTAATGTCTTTGAGTGCGGTTTCGCTCAGATTTACACTGTCGGTTCGCATGTAGGTAATGTGACCCGCTTCGTATAGTTTTTGAGCAAGGAGCATGGTCTTACTTACTCCATAACCAAGTTTGCGACTGGCCTCTTGTTGTAGTGTTGAAGTGGTAAAGGGAGCAGCTGGTGATTTTTTGGATGGCTTTTTCTGAACATCGTTCACTGTAAATAGGGCATCCTTGCATGATAACAGAAACTGTTCTGCGTCTGCGTCATTATTTTTTTTACTTCCTTCTGCTTTGAATTGTGAAACTTTACCGTTTTTATCTTTGACAGTGAATATCGCTTCAATTTTAAAGCTGGAAACACTACTGAACGCATTGATCTCTCGTTCTCTTTCAACAATGATCCGAACCGCAACACTCTGAACCCTCCCTGCACTGAGGTTGTTTTTCATGCTCATTTTCCTCCACAGGATAGGAGAGATTTCAAAACCAACAATTCTATCCAGAATTCTTCTTGCCTGTTGGGCGTTGACAAGATCCATGTTCACAGTTCTTGGAGCTTCTACAGCAGATAATATAGCAGGTTTTGTGATTTCATGGAAAACTATACGTTTTGTGCTCACCGGATCCAGTCCCAATACTTCACACAAGTGCCAACTAATGGCTTCACCTTCGCGGTCCTCATCCGTTGCCAACCAAACCTCATCGGATTTCTTTGCAAGTTGTTTGAGTTCTTTTACGACTTTCTCTTTTTCTTCAGGAACAATATACCTGGGCTTGAATCCTTTTTTGACATCAATCCCCATTCCATTCTTTTCCAGGTCTCTTATATGACCATAACAACTCTTAACCTCAAAGTCAGAGCCAAGAATTTTTTCAATCGTTTTTGCTTTGGCAGGCGACTCAACGATCAGTAAATTTTTTGCCATTTACAACGGGGTTCAATAAAATTTCGATGCAATATTAATGCAAACACAATGATTTTTTTCAACTCTTTACTGTGCCTGCCACCAATGTCATCACAAAAAAATCTTAAAAATCATCTATCCAGAAAAGAAATTACTGCTCCCACGGTGTGTTTATCACGATAAATCTTATTATGCCCTAATCCTTTGGTGATGAGCATTTCAACATTATTTGGTGGGGATGAAATGATGGGTAGAGCATCTGCAAGTGGGGTAATCTTATCATCCTCATCGTGTATCCAAAAAATTTTATTAGAAATTTTTCTAACAATTCGGGTTATCGAGTAATATTCTATTGAGTGCCCTCCTCTTTGTTCAATGTATTTGATCAGTGCTTTTTTTTCTATTTCTCCCAGTCCAAGTCGACTGCAAAAGAGATCAATTGCGGTGGAAGTTTCAGTACCTGGAGCAATGAGTACAATTTTATTTTCAGGATGCACATGCTGTTCTCGATGCCAGCAAAGTGCTATACCTGCAAATGAATGAGCTATGCATCCATAGAATACGCCAAATCTTTGTTCTAATTCTTCAATCATCTTAGCATACTCGTAAATTAAAATCGTCGTTCCTTGGCTATCTCCATGTGCGGCAGCGTCCATTGCTACAATACCATACCCTTTTTCCAATAATGGGGCGATGTACATATGAAATTTATACGCACGCGATTCGAATCCGTGGAGTATTAAAATTTTATGTTGTGCCTGACGGTTCCATACGTATCCAACTAGTTTTTTATTGCTGACGAACAGGTTGATCGTTTCTGCTGATTGGAATTCTTCAGGTTTTGTCCATGCATCTTTTCTGACAGGTGTAGTAAACAAGCGGAATGCTTGCTGTGAACCGAAGCGTTTGGATAGCGTAAATGCCAATTCTATCCATATTTTCCATAGTAAATAATACAATTTTAATCTCGTGCTCATCAAAGAAATTGAGTCGCAAATATACTCACTGCAAAACCCATTGACAGAAGATTCTCTGAAAGGATTAAATTCGCAGTATGAGTGCAACGCCACTTTTAGACAAATTTTCAGCCATTCGGTGCATGATCTTTGATATGGATGGTGTTTTGACGGATGGTACTTTATTGCTGATGGGAAAGGGCATATGGGCTAGAAGCATGCACATTAAAGACGGGTATGCGTTGCAGGCAGCGGTGAAGGCCAATTTTGTAGTAGCCGTAATTTCAGGTTCAGGATCTGATGAAGTAGCAGACCGATTAAATACACTAGGCATCACCTTGTTTAAACAATATGTCACTTCAAAAGCGAGTGAGATAAATGAACTTGTTACCAGGTTCAATTTAAAAAAACACGAAGTGCTGTATATGGGGGATGATTTACCGGATCGTGAAGCATTTGAATGCGTTGGATTGAGCGTTTGTCCCCAGGACGCAGCTCCAGAGATTCGTTCGCAAAGTGACTATATTTCACCTATTCCCGGGGGGAAAGGTTGTGTAAGGGATGTCATCGAAAAAGTAATGCGGTCGCAAAACAAGTGGGACCTTCAAACTGCAATACAAAGCATTTGAGTTCATGAAAAACAATCTGATTGGATTTTTTAGATTGATCCGGATCTCCAATCTGATGTTTATTGTTATTACACAGGTCCTTTTTTATACACTCATTGTTATTCCTTCTCATCAACAGACAGAGGGTGAACCCATCCATTTGAGTCTCCAATCTTTTTCTTTATTGGTTTGTGCGTCTGTCTTCATAGCTGCTGCTGGATACATCATCAATGATTATTTTGACATGAACATTGATCGGGTCAACAAACCAGAACGGATGGTCATAGGACAACTCATCAGCAGAAGATGGGCTATGGCATTGCATCTGTTCCTATCCACGTTAGGCATTGCTCTAACAGCTTGGATTTCATTTAATACCCAAAACATACTTTTGGTGTTTGCCAATACTCTAGCAGTGATTTTACTTTGGGTTTATTCTACTACATATAAGAAGAAATTATTGACTGGTAATATCATCATCTCCTTACTTACTGCGTGGGTGGTTTTGGTCTTATTTGTTGCAGATACCATTTGGAAATACAAAGGCCTTTTTCCGGTGCGAACCAAGTCGATGGTGGATGTTTATGGTGCCACCTTACTTTATGCGGGATTCGCTTTTTTGGTAACCATGATTCGAGAAATTGTAAAAGATGCAGAGGATCTGGAAGGTGACCGTCGGTATGGATGCAGAACATTGCCTATTGCATGGGGCATGTTCACAACTAAAGTAATTGTTGCGGTACTGCTGGCTGTTCTTGCTGCTTTATTGACCATCCTATTTACGTACTCATTGGTAAATGGATGGTTCTTGATTTCGCTTTACATATGCTTCTTGTTGTTAATTCCAACCATTCGTGTGGGCGTGAGATTAAAATCTGCAGTCGCTTCATCTGATTATGGGGCATTGAGCAGAACAATTAAATTCATCATGCTTTGGGGGATCTTGTCGATGGTACTTTATAATTATTATCTGTGATGAAACATTTAATACTTGCTTCTGGATCTCCTCGAAGAAAAATGCTTCTCCAATGGGCTGAGATTGAATTTGAAGTTAGAGCAAGTGATGTTGATGAAGATTTTGATTTGAGCAAATCTCCCAGTGAAGTGGCAGTTGCACTTGCTGCTCGAAAAAACGAGGCAGTTATGGCATCCCTTGGTAACGATGCAAATGCGATAGTTTTGGCTGCAGATACGCTGGTGGTATTAGAAGGAAGGATCATCAATAAGCCAATTGACCGTTCAGATGCAATAGCGATATTACAACAGCTTTCAGGAAAGACACATGAAGTCATTACAGGCGTGTGTATTCGTTCTATGAAAGATCATGTTGTTTTTTATGATACCACGCGTGTTTCTTTTCATCCCTTGACTGAAAGTCAAATAGAGCACTATGTGGATACATATCGACCATACGATAAGGCTGGAGCCTATGCCATTCAAGAATGGATTGGGGTGGTTGGTATTCGATCAATAGAAGGGGATTTTTATAATGTAATGGGACTGCCCATCAGTCGCGTTATTCACGAATTAAATCGTTTTTTTTCGCGTTGAATCCTTGAACTGTTTTTTTAGATTCGGACGTGATTCCCGAACATCAACTGCACGAATTTTGGAAAACTGATTATGTAAAAAACTCTTCACTGCAAACAAGTTGCGGATTGGGTATTCAGGTTATACATCCTGGGGTTTATAATCACAATCAAGGTCCAGATTTTATCCATGCCCGTTTAATCATTGGAAATACACTTTGGATAGGTAACATTGAATTTCATCGCAGAACCTCCGATTGGTTTCGTCATCGTCATCAAGGTGATCCCAACTATACTAATATCATATTGCATGTTGTTTGGGAGCACGATGATGTAAATTATTTTTCATCGCCATTATTGGTGCTGTCTCATTTCTTTAGTAGTGCGACAGTCAGTTGTCGGTTGGCAAAAATTGATGCTCAGTTTTTCAATCGTGTTTTTGAAAATGATTGGCAAAAATGGGGGCGCATGCGGTTGAGGAGAAAAATGAGCTTGGTGGTAGGAGACCTTCAGCAGACTACTGTAAAGAAATCTAATTTTTTTTGGCCATCGTTGTTCAGAACCTTTGGGGGTAGTGTAAACAAGGAGGCTTTTGAGGATGTTGGTTCAATTTTTTCTCATCTCCATCGTGCGCCTTGTATTTTTCAGTTAATCGACATCGAGTCGATTTTATTTGGTCAAGCAGGACTTCTTGATCCTTCATTTAAGGACAGGTATCCTCAATGCCTTTATCGTTTATATACCAATTGGTCCGGTAAGATGGGATGTTCTACTATTTATCATCGAATGCATTTTTTACGCATGCGTCCTTTAGGTTTTCCCACGGTGAGGTTAGCCCAGTTATCCTTTTTAATCTCAAATCATTTCAGACTCGATGCCATTGCGTATGAAGAGGCTAATCAAGTGATTGAAGAGTTATTAAGGGCATCATCAACCTCTCGATATTGGGATACTCATTTTCAATTTGATAAACCCACCTATAAAGTTGTTAAACATCTGGGGAATGGACTTATTCAACGAATCATGATAAATGCTGTGTTTCCATGGAGAGCATGGATAAAAAATACCGGTAAGTTGGAAGCAGCATTACTTGATTGGGAAGATTTCCTTCTGAATTACCCTCCAGAATCGAACAGCATTTTGGAGTGGATGTCGCATCACGGTGCGACTGCATCCAATGCATTTGAAAGTCAGGCCTTGCTGGAAATGTACCGATCGGTCAGCTTTTCCAATTAAAGTTCACATCCAATTGAATAGCGGGATGGATACTTTCTTTAACTGGACAGCTCCATGCAATTTCTTCAAGTTTTTGTTTTTCTTCTTGTGAGAAGTGAGCGCCTTCCGGCCAGTGAAAGGTTATTCGAATTGTTCCAATTTTTCGTGGAGCGGAAGTCATGATTTTCTCAGTTTCAGTTGAACAACCTCTTAAGCGTGATTCTAATTCTCGCGCACGGATAGCCATAGTTGTTACCATGCAAGCAGCCAAGGCTGTACCAATCAAATCGGTAGGGGAAAAGCGTTCTCCTTTTCCCTGATTATCAGTAGGTGCATCGGTTTCAAATGTTGATGAGGATTGCAAATGAGTTGCTAAAGTTCGGAGGTCGCCCGAATAGGTCACAGTTGAAGTCATCCTTTTTTTCTTAAATTTACGGAACATACATTCATGATGTTCAAATCAGCAGTGGTATCGACTCTTCTTTTTTTGACTTGTTTTGAGTCGTTTGGTCAACGTGAAATTGGATCATTGGACCGGAAGCGGGAGGAAAAGATTGAAAGAAGGAATCGGATAAATGAAATGATTCGTAACGAGGAGGAAGGTGTTCCTGCTTTTGCGAAGCATTCGTTATTTAGCATGAAATTGCACCACGATGGGTATGGATTTCTATACGAAAAAGGGTGGATGAAATCGCCTTACAAATCAACCATCTTTCAACTTGAATTTTCTGAAAAACAACATCGGAAAGAGGAAAAGCAAGGAAGTTCCAGTTTTTCAAATTCTGGACTTTTAATTTTTGGACGGCCCTTTGTTTACGGAAAGCAAAATATCTTCTATCAGGTCAAAGCAGGGTTGGGTCGCCAAGTATTGATCGGCGGTAAATCCAATAAAAATGGGGTAGGTGTGTATTGGGTAACAGTAGGTGGGTTTTCAGCTGGACTTGTTCGGCCATATTACATAGAATTAAATTCCAATCCGGGTACAGAAAAAATTAAATTCTCTGAAGAAACAAGACGTCAATTCCTGAATTCACAACGGATCATTGGTGGAACTGGACTGCAACTGGGTTGGAACGAGATCAAGTTCAACCCCGGAGCTTACTTGAAAAGTGGCTTGCGGTTTGACTGGGCGAGGTTCAATCAGGTTGTTTCTGCCGTAGAATTTGGATTTGGAGTGGATTATTATAGCCAAAAGGTTGAGCAAATGGTTGACAATCCCTCCCGATCTTTCTTTCCGACTGGATACATCGGACTTGTTTTTGGTAACCGCAAGTAATGTAATTTTGTCGTCAACTTGACGATTTATGAGTTGCGGAACAGATACTATTCTCCCAGATAATGAACAGCGTTTAAAAAAGCCTGATTGGTTAAGGGTTCGCCTGCCCATTGGGGAAGGTTACAAGCATGTGCGTTCTTTAGTTGATACCCATAAACTCCATACCATTTGCGAAAGCGGTAATTGTCCCAATATGGGTGAATGCTGGGGTGCTGGGACTGCAACCTTTATGATCTTGGGCAACATTTGTACCCGAAGCTGCGGATTTTGTGCGGTAGCAACTGGTCGCCCTGAAGCTGTTGATTGGGATGAACCTCAGCGTGTTGCAGAAGCCATCCACTTGATGAAGGTCAAGCATGCTGTCCTTACTTCTGTTGATCGTGATGAACTCCCTGATGGAGGAAGCATCATTTGGTACAATACCATCAAGGCAGTAAAAGCACTCAATCCGGAAACTACCCTCGAGACACTGATCCCCGACTTTAAGGGCAACGATGATCAAATCAAACGGATCATCGATGCTGCACCTGAGGTTGTATCTCATAACATCGAAACAGTTGAGCGGCTCACCCGAAAAGTGCGCATCCAAGCGAAATACTGGAGAAGTATGGAAGTGATTCGAAAGTTGAAAAATGGAGGAATGCGAACAAAATCCGGTATCATGCTGGGTTTAGGGGAAACCAAAGAAGAAGTCATTCAAACATTGCAGGATTTGGCTGATAATGGAACCGATGTGGTTACGATTGGTCAATACCTACAACCGACGCGCAAGCATTTACCTGTTCAACGATTTGTGCATCCCGACGAATTCAATGAATACAAAGCGATAGGGTATGAAATGGGATTGGACTATGTTGAAAGCGGTCCATTGGTTCGTTCTTCCTACCACAGTGAGCGTCATGTTATACCTGGACTGGGTAAAGCTCAATGGAAAGATCGTTAACTCGTTTTCTCCCACACCAAAGCGCTTGCACCAAGGATGGCCGCATCTGATTCTTTAAGGTGGCTTACCAGGATTTTGACTTTGTTTTGAAAAACCTGAATCAGATTTTCTTCCATGTGTTTGCGTGTAGGTTTCAATATGAGGTCGCCTGATTTGGTGAGACCTCCAAAGAGTATGATTGCTTCAGGACTGCTAAACATTACTGCATTGGCGAGTGCTAAGCCAAGTATCTTACCCGTAAATTCAAATATTTCCAATGCAAGTTTGTCGCCTTTTATAGCAGCTTCATAAACAACTTTTGCATCAAGCTTATCTTTATCCACCCCTCTTAACATACTTTCTTCTTTGCTGTTCTCCAGTACCTCAAGTGTGGTGAGGCGAACACCGGTTGCGGAGGCATAACTTTCCAATGAACCTCGTTTACCAGTTCCCTCATGCATTCTACCATCTGGAATGACGATGGTGTGTCCCAATTCCCCAGCAAATCCATCATGTCCGTAGATGAGCTGACCATTTGCAACAATTCCGCTACCTACTCCAGTACCTAACGTAATCATGATGAAATCTTTCATTCCTTTCGCCGCCCCATACATCATCTCTCCGATGGCAGCGGCATTGGCATCATTGGTAAGGGTAACTGGCACTTTGAACTTATCGCTTACCAGCTTTGCTAAGGGTATGATGCCTTTCCAAGGAAGGTTGGGCGCATATTCAATTGTGCCGCTGTAGTAATTTCCATTAGGAGCTCCCATGCCAATTCCACGCATGCTTCCAATGCCTCCTGCTTTTTCAATGAGTGGTTGCATGCATTCATATAACTCCT
>JAFMES010000067.1 GCA_017856605.1 Chitinophagaceae bacterium | reverse complement strand
GGCACGAGCTTATGCTTACTTGAGCGCTGCTCAATACGATGCATTGGTGACCGCGTATGCAATGAAGGCTCAGGCAAACAGAGCACCTGCCTATCAATTGGATAATCGCATAAAAGCCCAACTTCCCGATCCGGGAACCAAAGCCTATCCCTCAGCGGATGCTGTGATCTATGGAGCAAGTGCAGCCATTCTGAAACTCTTGTTCCCTGGAGAAATTGATCGCATCAATCTAACTGTTGCAAGTCACAAGCAAGCCAGGTTGTTATCGGGACTGGAAACACGCAATGATCTCGATGCCGGTGAAATTCTTGGCAACCAGATTGCACAATTATTTATCGCGCGTGCCAGAACAGACAGAGCAGGTGCTGCGGTGGGCATTGTAAATGGGACCATGCTGTGGAAGGAATTTGAAGATACCTGTGTTGCCAGAAATGAAACACCGTGGATCAGTCAGGAAGCTCCTAACCGTCCGCCCATGCTGCCCTACTTTGGAAGAGTGCGACCCTTCTTATTTGACTCACTGACCATGGTTACACAAATTCGTCCAGGCCCTCCTCCTTCCACTCGCTCTGCAGAGTTCAAGCAAGAATTGGAAGAGGTCAAGTTTTACAGCTTGAATCCAACACGCGAACGAATCCGCATTGTCCACTTCTGGGCCGATGGTGTTGGCACGTATACGCCTCCTGGTCACTGGAATGCAATTGCTGCAGACGAATTCGTGAACATGCGATGGAGTGAAGTGCGCTGGGCCCGTGCATTTGCACTGCTCAATATGTCGCTTATGGATGCCGCTATTGCCTGCTGGGACGCCAAGTATTTTTATTACAATCCCCGGCCTTCCCAGATGGATCCTGAAATTAAAACGATGACGGGATTGCCCAATTTCCCTTCATATATATCGGGCCACAGTACATTCAGCGGCGCTGCTGCAGAAATTTTGGGCTACCTCGTGCCGGCAGGAAAGGAAAAATTTGCTGCTATGGCCAATGAGGCATCGCTATCGCGACTCTATGGTGCAATACATTATAAAAGCGATTGTACGGTGGGACTGACCGTTGGTAAAAAGGTTGGAGCATTTGCTATTCAAAAAGCAAATGCTGACGGAGCAGGAAATTAGTTTTGGGGTTAAGAAAACAAGGGATTGCAATTAGGGATAAACACTCTATATTGGCAAAAAATAGAGCAGATGAAACAGTTTTCCCTGATTGCGATCCTTTTGTTTTCATTATCGGCCTGGGCACAAAAGAAGAAAGTTGCTCCCCCTACCAACGAACCAATAAAAGCAGCATCGATCAGCTCTATAGACGCGAATTACGAACAGTATAAACAAGTGGCTCTGACCATTTGGGATCATGCTGAACTGGGTTACAAGGAAGTGAAAAGTTCAGCACTCCTCCAAGAAACATTGAAAAAAGAGGGATTTGCGGTGGAAGCAGGTGTGGCGGAAATCCCTACTGCGTTTGTTGCAACCTATGGAAGTGGTCAACCAGTTATCGGCATCCTTGCTGAATACGATGCATTACCAGGACTGGCACAGCAAGCAGTTCCTGAGAAAAAAGGAATTGATGGAAAAGCAGGTGGACATGGTTGCGGTCACCATCTTTTTGGAACAGCATCAGTTGCAGCAGGAATTGCAATCAAGAAACTCATCGAAGAAAAAAAATTAACCGGCACAATAAAAGTATTTGGTTGTCCCGCTGAAGAAGGTGGATCAGGAAAGGTCTACATGGTACGCGCAGGACTCTTCAATGATGTAGATGTGGCCATCCACTGGCATCCCGGTTCGGAAAATGGCATTACCATGACGAGTGCATTGGCCAATTCATCTGCGAAGTTTCGTTTTTACGGACTCTCCGCACACGCGGCAGGAGCCCCCGATCGCGGTCGCTCTTCACTGGATGCAGTGGAATCGATGAACTACATGGTGAACCTTATGCGCGAGCACATTCCTCAGGAAACACGCATTCACTATGTGATCACTAACGGTGGAAAAGCTCCCAACGTAGTACCCGATTTTGCTGAGGTTTATTATTATGTTCGTCACCCACGACGCGATCAGGTAAAACAGATATTCGATCGTGTAGTTACAACAGCAAAAGCAGCAGCTCTGGGAACAGAAACCCGAATGGATTACGAGATCATTGGTGGCACCCACGATTTATTACTCAACCGAACCTTGGGTGAAGCCATGCAAAAAAACCTTCAACGCATTGGGGGAGTAAAGTACACACCAGATGAAGTTGCATTTGCGCAAAAAATACAATCCTCTTTCACGTATAAAGCTCCTGCCATCAGCATGTCCGATAGCATTGCACCACTCAAAATTGAAATGGATGCCGGTGGCGGCTCCACCGATGTAGGAGATGTTAGCTATGCAGTCCCCACCGTAGGATTACGGGCTGCTACCTGGGTTCCGGGAACTCCAGCCCACAGCTGGCAAGCTGTTGCTTGCGGTGGGACAGAGATCGGTACCAAAGGAATGATGGTGGCTGCAAAAACCATGGCCCTCACCGCCATTGATTTGTTCACTGATCCTTCATTGATTCAACGCTCCAAAGAAGAGTTCCAGAAAATGAAGGGCGATTACAAATACGAAGCGTTGTTGGGAACGCGTAAGCCGGCGTTGAATTACCGCGACTAAACTTTGCATACGATTTAAATCTTTTTTACAATGAGATACTGCTCAATCCTGTTTGCTTGCTTATTTACATCTGGAGCTTTTGCACAAAAAAAAGAATTGAGTGAGCGCCAAATGCTGCGCAATGAGCGAACCAATATCACCGAATCATTGCCTCAAGTCATCGGATGGATGAACGATGAGCAACTGCTCATCAGCAAACGGTCGCATCCCGATTCTCCTGCACGCGCATTACTGGTGGAAGCAAAAACAGGAAAAATTAGCAGTGCTCCCGAAAATGTATCTCTTCCGTCTACTGCACCCACAGCTACAGTTGGTATTGTTGGAAATGATATTGTGTTCAATCAACCGGGACAACCCGCACGTCAACTAACTAAAACCCCTGAACCAGAAGTCAATCCCACCCTCTCTCCCGATAAACAATGGGTGGCCTTCACGCGCAAGAATGATCTGTATACCATTTCCATCTCTACCGGAAAAGAATACCGCATCACAAACGATGGCACTGATCTTATTTTAAATGGTTATGCAAGTTGGGTGTACTTTGAAGAAATACTTGGAAGACCAACGCGCTATAAATCATTTTGGTGGAGTCCCGATAGCAAGAAAATCGTTTTCATGCGAATGGACGACACCCATGTTCCACTTTTCCCAATCTACGGGGAAACGGGTCAACACGGTTATTCAGAAAACACCCGCTATCCAAAAGCCGGCGATCCCAATCCCACTGTTCGTATTGGCATTGCACCAGCAGAGGGTAATGGAATTACGTGGGCCGACTTCAACGAAAATTACGATCAGTATTTTGGTATGCCCTATTGGACACCCGATGCTGCAACCTTGCTGGTGCAATGGATGAACAGGGGTCAGGATAGTCTGATTATCTATGCAGTAGATCCATCATCGGGAACAAAAAAACCAATCTACTCGGAGTACCAAAAAACATGGATCGATCTGGATGACCAAGGTGGTCGCATTACATTTCTTCCCAATAACAATGGATTTATCTTACAAAGCGATAAAGATGGATGGGATCAATTGTATTGGCACGAATCCAATGGCACGTTAAAGAATAAAATCAGTTCTGGTCAACACTGGAGCACCACCGTTCAATACATCGATACGGATAAGAACATCGTTTATTTCACATCACGTGGAGAGAACTCCACGCGTACAGATTTGTACCGCGTGGATCTGGATGGAAAGAACCAAATGCGATTGACCTTCGGTGAGTTTACGCATGCAGTCAATCTCTCTCCAAAAGGAAGTTATTTCATCACGCGTTATTCTAATTCAGGAGCTCCGGAAAAACTCGCACTGATCAACAATAAGGGAAAAATGGTGACAGAATTAGGCGATAGCAAGGGTCGGGATTTTGATACCTATTCCGTTGCTAAAACAGAAATCATTCGCATCCCTTCAGAAGATGGATTGTTCCAACTGCCCATACGGATTACTTGGCCATTGAATTATGATCCTTCAAAGAAGTATCCCGTCATGATCAATATTTACGGAGGACCCAACGCAGGAACCGTACGCGACGGATGGCAATTCAGCGGACAAACACAATGGTGGGCAAAAGAAGGATTGATACAAGTGGCAATGGATCACCGTGCCAGTGGTCATTTTGGAAAAAATGGAATCAACTACATGCACCGCAACTTGGGGAAATGGGAACTCAAGGATTGGATCACCATTGTAAAATGGCTACGTGCACATGGCGCAGATTCTTCACGAGTGGGCATCGCCGGATTCAGTTACGGAGGATACATGACCTGCATGGCACTTACTGCAGGTGCTGATTATTTCACCCATGGATTGGCAGGTGGTAGTGTAACCGACTGGAAATTATACGATACGCACTATACCGAGCGATTCATGGATACACCAAAAGAAAATCCAGAAGGATATGCAGCTGGATCGGTGATGACGCACACTGATAAATACAAGGGACTATTGCGGATTTATCATGGCACCATGGATGATAATGTACACATGCAAAACAGTCTCCAGCTCGTTCGTAAACTGCAAGACACTAAAAAACATTTTGAGTTCATGCTCTATCCTGGCGGCAGACACGGCTGGGGAGGAAATCAAAATTTGCACTCGACCAACGAGAACAACCAATTCATTTACAAGAATTTGTTGAACAAAGAAATGCCATCCTCGATGGTTCGATAAACTTGGTAGCGTTCAGCACGTTTTTTCCGTATCTTGAAGGTTACGAAACTTGCCACTTATGAAGCCTACTCGTTTATTTGATTGCCTCAACTGGCAGTTGGAGCAATTCCCCCAGGAAGATATGTTCGCCGCAAAAGAAAACGGCGTTTGGAGAAAGTACAGCACCCAGGAAATTCGACAATTGGTGGACAGCCTCAGCATGGGACTCCTTCATGCGGGCATGGGCTATCAGGATGGTAGCATTGAGGGAAGAGACAAGATTGCTGTATTGAGCAATAATCGTCCCGAATGGCTAATCCTAGACCTGGCAGTACAACAAACCGGAGCACTGCTCACCCCTATCTACCCAACGATCAGTGCCAATGAATTGGAATTCATCCTCAACGATGCGGCTGTAAAACTTGTTTTTGTCAGCGACGAGGAGCTTTATGCAAAAGTCCAATCCGTTCGCTCCAAAACCCCTTCGGTACAAGCCATATACACCTTCAACGATATTCCCGCGGCTTTGCATTGGAAACAATTATTGCACAGTGGCTCACAAGAGGATTTGGCCAAGTTGAATGCTGCCCGCGATGCAGTTAAACCAGAGGAATTGGCAACCATCCTCTACACTTCCGGTACAACGGGTTTCCCCAAAGGCGTGATGCTCTCTCATTACAATATTTTAGACAACATTAAAAATGTAGAAGATGTATTGATTCCAATATGTGGACCAAGCGATAAATCACTCAGCTTCTTGCCACTCAATCACATTTTTGAGCGAATGGTCAGCTACATCTACATGTACCGTGGTGTCTCCATTTATTACGCAGAGAACCTGGAAACCATTGGAGAGAATTTAAAAGAAGTACAACCTACGTTGTTCTCTACAGTACCGCGACTCCTCGAAAAAGTATACGAGAAAATCATGGCTAAGGGTAGAGAATTGACGGGTGTGAAAAAATCACTTTTCTTCTGGGCAGTGGCGTTGGGCAATCGATATGAAGTCGACAAAAACATGGGCATCTGGTACTCAATCCAGTTGGCCATTGCCAATAAGCTGATATTCTCCAAGTGGAGAGAGGCGCTGGGCGGAAACGTAAAAGCAATTGTCACCGGTGCTGCTGCGTGCCAAGTGCGACTGCTTCGCATCTTTACGGCAGCAAAGATTGTAATCATGGAAGGCTATGGTCTTACTGAAACTTCGCCAGTCATCAGCGTAAACCGATTCGAAGATGATGGCAGAAGATTTGGAACAGTCGGTAAAGTAATCGACAACGTTCAAGTAAAACTTGCCGAAGACGGTGAAATCTGTTGCAAAGGATCCAACGTCATGATGGGCTATTATAAACGTCCTGATCTTACGGCAGAATGCATCGATGCCGATGGATGGTTCCATACCGGCGATATCGGAGTTTGGGTAGAAGGAAAATTCCTGAAGATCACCGACCGCAAAAAAGAGATTTTCAAGACCAGTGGAGGCAAGTACGTTGCACCACAACCCATTGAAAACAAAATGAAAGAATCGCCGTTCATTGAACAAATGATTGTAGTGGGAGCAGAACGTAAATTCACCGGTGCACTGATTGTGCCTGCATTTGCAACGCTCAAGACCTGGTGCGAAAAGAATGGACTCTCAGCCAACAGCAATGAAGAAATGATTCGTCACCCCCGCGTTCAAGAACACTACAAATCCATTGTTGAGAAATTCAATCCCCAATTCAATCACGTTGAACAAGTCAAGAAGTTCGAACTACTTCCTCAGGAATGGACCATCAATGGTGGAGAACTGACCCCTACGCTTAAGTTAAAGCGGAAAGTCATTATGGAAAAATACGGAGATAAGGTAGAGCGGATCTACGCAGCAGAAGATTAGAAATAATGCTGTCCAGAGGGCATACTGAATAGCTTAGTCTGTTGCTCTTTTAAGAATGCTTCGTATTCTGATTCATGCGTATTCGTCCAAACTACAAATGCATTGGGATTAGAAGGTGGACCAAAAATCCATTGATTATAGGCTTCAAAAAGTCCTGCTCTCATCAGTGTACGCATATGATCGAACAATTGAAACTTATACTTTGCACCGTTTAAAGCAAACCAGTCGAGTATAAATCGCGAACGAATGATGTACAATGTTTCTGGATTGATGCCCCGAAGTGCAAGTGAATTTTGGCGCTCCATCACCGCAAGAAAATCTTTTTCAAATTCAGTAGTCTGCTTGATGTAGTACTGCTTTTTATCTCCGGGCATGAATACCCGTTTGTAGGATTCGAGTAAAAGGACTTTGATTTCCGTGGTGCGGGGCGAATAGCTTTCAAGGTTTAAAAATACCTCTCCATATACAATGCTTCGGGCCTTATCTCCTGCTGAATAATAAAATTTAGCAGCATGGTAATAATTTCCGGAGTACGATGGATCTGACTCCAGTCCCTCTTCCCAATACTTGATGGCCTGCGAAGGTTTTTCCATTGCCCAATACACTTCTCCCATTTCGGCACAAAGAGGTCCGCTTCCTTCAAACTTCCTCAAGCCCCTTTTTAAAATCTTTTCGCTCTGCGCATATTCTTCTCTGGAACGAAAAATACGAGCAGCAATCTGAAAAGCCTGTTCATCTGCGTCGTCCCGATCCAATAACGGATAGGCACGCATGGCCGCTTTGTTAAGATCGCCGGAAAGGTAATGCGTATAAGCAAGGTCCTTCAATAACTGAAGATTACGAGGCTCCATTTGGAGTGCCCTATCGAGGACCATGACGGCATTAGAAAAATCTTGATTTTGCTGAAAGGATAATGCTGTGGCACGCAACTGTTCAACAGTTTGTTGCTGGGAGTATCCAATTCCCAACATAGAAAAAAACAATATCGAAAACAGTATTCTAAGCATATTGGACGCGCAATCAAATTTAGTGAAAGGTGCTCAATTGAAAACCTATCGAATCACATGGGTAAGCAGACCGTCACGAAGCTTGGGCTCGAACCAGGTACTTTTGGGCGGCATTACTTCCCCAGTGTCAGCAATGTCAAAAAGTTGACCAATGCTTACTGGATAAAAACTAAACGCAACAGTCATCTCTCCGCTGTCCACCCGTCGCTCTAACTCTGTCGTGCCACGTATACCTCCAACAAAATCAATTCGTTTATCGGTTCGCTGATCATGGATATCCAATAATTTCTCCAACACATTGCGAGACAAGATGGTCACATCCAGAACGCCAATCGGGTCTGAAGTATACGTGCCTTCCAAAGAAGTAAGGTGATACCACTCTCCATCCAAGTACATACCAAACTCATGCAATTGAGCAGGATGTACGGCTTTCTCAGAATGAGCAATCATAAAATCTTCCTGTAATGCACTGATGAATTCTTCTTTAGAATGACCGTTGAGGTCCTTAATCACTCTATTATAGGGAAGAATCTTCAATTCATTTTCCGGAAACAGCGTAGTTAAAAACATACCCGAAGCCTTTGTGGCCTTTTCACCCAATGCCTTGCGGACTTTTGCAGCACTGGCAGCACGATGGTGTCCATCGGCGATGTAGGTGAATGGTGCTTCAGTTTCAAACAAAGTGGTGATAGTAGTAATTATTGAAGGCTCATCAATTACCCAAATTTTATGGGAAATACCATCGGGCGCAATGAAATCATAGACTGGTGCATGGCGCGTTTTCCAGTTTTGTACGAGTTCATCCATTGCAGCAATATTTCGATAGGCAAGGAACACATTTCCGGTTTGCGCACCGGTAATGGTGATGTGATTGATTCGATCCTGTTCTTTTTCAGGTCGAGTGAACTCGTGTTTGCGTATGATATCTTGTTCGTAGTCGTCTACCGATGAACAACATACCAATCCAGTCTGACTTCTGCCCTCCATGATCAACTCATAGAGATAATAGCAAGAGTGAGGCTCCTGAAATAGAATTCCTTTATCAATTAAATCCGAAAAATTTAATCGGGCTTTTTCATAAACGGATTGATCGTAGGTATTCAAGTCGACTGGAAGATCTATTTCTGATTTGGTTATGTGCAAAAACGAATGCGGATTATTCTGTGCTAGAACGCGCGCTTCATCGCTCGATAATACATCATAGGGTGGTGAAGCAACTGCTTCTGCATGTTGAGGTTGGGGTCGGACTGCCTGAAAGGGATAGATATGTGCCATAGGTAAGATTTATCCATGCTGTGATGCAAAATCGCGTGCCAAGTCTGTGAATGCCTGCACCGATGAGAGGGGCAATGCGTTGTACATGGAGACTCTAAATCCTCCAACGCTGCGATGGCCTTTTATGCCGATCATGCCTTCGGACTTGCAACGTTCTAAAAATAATTTTTCGAGTCGTTCATCCTGCATTGTAAAAACTGCGTTCATGCGACTGCGATCGTTAGGTGCGACAGGTAAATGAAATAGCGGAAGTTGCTCTAATGTACCATAGAGCAATTCTGCTTTTTGCTCATTGATTTTTTGTATCGCATTCACTCCTCCATTGGCTTTGAGCCAGCGCAGGGTGAGCAAGCAAACATAAACGGCAAACACAGGAGGTGTATTCAACATGGATCCATTTTCGATATGCTGTCGATAATCCATCATCGTAGGAACATCCTGCTTCGCCGTCGCAGCAAACGTTTTATCAATCACCACCAGATTCACCCCTGCAGCTCCAATATTTTTCTGTGCACCAGCATAAATGAAGGCAAACCGATTGAAATCCATGGTGTGACTGAGAATATCGCTACTCATGTCTGCAACCAATGGAACTGAAACATTGGGAATTTCACGCAGTTGAGTGCCCTCCACCGTGTTATTGGTCGTATAATGAAAATATGCCGCATCGCTTGGTACATCAAATCCTTGAGGGATATAGGAATAATTTTTATCACGAGAACTGGCAACCACATGCACA
>JAFMES010000066.1 GCA_017856605.1 Chitinophagaceae bacterium | reverse complement strand
ATGAATGTATCTATTTCCTTGTGTTTTTTAGTTGACATTTCACCTGAGAACAAAACATTCCCATGGCGATCGACAATGCCGTACTTGGTCCCAGTTCCTCCAATATCAATTCCTATCGCTAACGGCTCATTTTTGCTCATTGTAATTTTTTTAGTGTGAAGCTGCAACCTGTGCGTCTACGTCCAGTCCCTGCTTTTTCAAAACTGAGCGTGTTTGAATAGCGTGCCAAGCTAGATAGGCGAAGCACATCAACGGCACCAGATAGGAGAGTTGTGTGTAGGTATGGATAGATGGATCCGTACTTTGCTCCATATCGATGATTGCCCCTTGGACCGGCGGGATGATTGCTCCACCAAGGATCATCATAATTAGAAAAGCAGAACCCTGACTTTGGTATTTGCCAATTCCATTAACGGCTAGAGCAAAAATCGCAGGCCACATGACCGAACAGCACATTCCGGTACTGATGATGGCAAAGTTCGCAAGCATGCCTGTACTGGTCAGTGCAATGATCATGCCTATTGCACCCAACACAGAAACAGTTAGCAAAAGCTTAACTGGTTTTTCTTCTGCAAATAAGAACGCAACAACGGCAATGGCAATGCAAATTGGGTACATTTTCAAATCACTGATGTCGTTGCCCTTGATAAGGTTTACACCCAGAATTACTCCATAAGCAACAAAGGGAACTACAATGGCAAGGAATCGTTTGATTTGCTTACTGAAATTGAAAACACTGATTGCCCCAGTCCACCTTCCAATCATCATTGACCCCCAATACAAAGAGATCAAATGCGAAATATGCGATTCATCGTATCCGCCAAATGCGTTCTTCTTGAGCAATGCGCCAAAGTTATTGTCAATGGTAACTTCTACTCCCACATAAATAAAGATGGCAATCATTCCTAATGCAAGTTGTGGATAGGCCATGGCGCCCCATCCATCTGGATTTTTACGTGCGCGCACGATGGAGGAAAATAACGTACCCAATATAATCAACAGACACGCTGTGATGATGATGCTTTTTTTCACTCCAATGGCAGCTTCTACCCAGTCTGAAAACAGGACAGGTAGGAAAACAACACCAATCAGCAGCAACACATTCAAGGCCTTGGGACTTTTTTCCAACTTTTCATCCGATGTTGTTTTTGGCAAGTTGGAATAAGCAAAAATCAATGAAGCCACAATGAAAAGTCCTGCAAGGAAGAAATACAATTTTTGGATGCTTTCGATTGAGGCATCGCTGGCACTCGCCACACTACCAAAGAGCAAGAAACTTACTACCAAAGGTCCAAGCAGTGTCCCAAATGAGTTCACGCTACCGCCCATGTTCAATCGGTGAGTACCCGTTTCCGGGCTTCCTAATGCTACCGCAAATGGCTGGGCAGATGTTTGCTGAAGAGAAAAGCCTAATGCGATGATGAAGAAGGCAACCAATACCAATCCAAATGTAACGTTAGCTGAACCACTGATCAAGGCCAATGCAATAGCGCCAACAACAGAAATCAAAAGCCCGTAAACAATACCCAACTTGTAACCGACCTTATTCAATAAATCAGTTCCAGAAATAGCGGAATAAAGGTAGAGCAGGAGAGAGCCATAAAAATAGGCGCCGTAAAAAGCAGAACCTACCAATTGCGACTGAATTTGATCAAGGTGAAAGAACTTTTTACAAAATGGAATAAAAATGCTGTTGGATGCAGCGACAAATCCCCAAAAGAAAAAAACGGTAATCAATACTCCAAATTGCGACCATTTGGTTTGCTGGTTCATGCGAGGGTTGTTTTGTTAATGCCTCAAAATAATTATATTTATCAATCTATAAAAACTTTTTGTTCCCAGATCCAAATGAATCGGACATGAACATCGTCCATATTAGTGCCGAGTGTTATCCCGTTGCAAAAGCTGGAGGATTAGGCGACGTTGTGGGGGCCTTACCTCGATTTCAAACTGAGTTGGGTAACCGTGCCATGGTGATCATGCCCATGTACCGCACACCGTATTTGTATTCTCACAATTGGCAAGTGGTACACAAGTCCTCTGCTAACCTTGGTCATTGGTTTTTTGATTATACTGTCATCAAAGAGCAAACGAACGCACAGGGTTTTGAACTGTATTTGATTGACATCAATGGGTTGTTAGACAGAGAGCGTGTTTATGGGTATAACGACGATACAGAGCGTTTTTGTGCTTTTCAAATCAGTGCAGTGCATTGGATCAATGCCTGGGATCAATTGCCTGATGTTGTTCATGTTCACGATCATCACGCAGGTCTGATTCCTTTTATGATGCAACATTGTTATGCATTCAAACGATTGGCAGGAATCCCCTCAGTTTTAACCATACATAATGCACAGTATCAAGGTCAGTTTAGTTGGGATAAATCCATATATGTACCACAATGGGATAGTTGGAAAAGAGGACTACTGGAGTGGGAAGGATCGATTAATCCACTGGCAAGTGCAGTGAAATGTGCATGGAAAGTAACGACAGTGAGTACGACCTATCTCCATGAACTTCGATCAATGAGCAATGGACTAGAACCGCTTTTTGAATACGAAAAAGGAAAATGCTCTGGTATCCTAAATGGAATTGATTACACCGTATGGGATCCATCCCATGATCGTTACCTGGAACATCCTTTCTCTACTTTACATCTAAGTGCAGGAAAAAAGTCCAATAAAGAATTGCTTTGCTCTCAGTTTGGATTGGATCCCTCTAAACCCCTTTTTGTTTTTATTGGAAGATTGGTTGGAGAGAAGGGGGCAGATTTACTTCCTCAAGTTGTTTATGATAGTTTCGAATTCATTGGAAGAAAAATGACCTTCTTGATGTTGGGAAGTGGAGAGTCTGACATAGAGCATAGGCTTCGACAGTTGAATGCATTATCGCAAGGCGATTATGCTGAGTACATTGGATACAACGAGCGATTGAGTCACCAGATGTATGCAGGTGCAGATTTTCTTTTGATGCCTTCACGTGTTGAGCCCTGTGGGCTCAATCAATTGTATGCACTCCGGTATGGCACTGTCCCCATTGTAAGAAAAACAGGGGGACTATACGACACTGTAATTGATATGGGCGACCCATCGGGATATGGGTTCACTTTCCAACATGCAGCGGTAGGTGATGTGACTCAGGCCATTTATCGGGCTGTCCATTTCTTTTCCGAAAAAGACCATTTTCATGCCATAAGGCAAAAGATTATGGGATTGGATTATAGTTGGGACCGAAGTGCGGCTGAATACATCAGGTTATACAAGGGTTTTTGAGTATTTTGAAGCAATTTTGAACAATGAACAAAAATGTCATAGCAATCATATTGGGAGGAGGGGCTGGCACCCGACTTTCACCTCTTACTTCAACAAGAAGTAAACCAGCAGTTCCCATTGCTGGAAAATACCGACTGGTCGACATTCCGATATCCAACTGTTTGAATTCAAATATTGGTCGCATTTACGTATTGACTCAATTCAATTCAGCCTCACTCAATAAACACATCAAGAATACCTATCATTTTAGTGTGTTCAGCGCTGCATTTGTCGATATCATTGCGGCAGAACAAACTCCCGATAATCCAGCTTGGTTTCAGGGTACTGCAGATGCTGTTCGGCAGTCGCTTCGACACATTACCCAACAGGACTTTACCCACGTATTGATCTTATCTGGCGATCAGTTGTATCAAATGGATTTTCAAGAAATGATCGATAACCATGTGAACTCCAAAGCGGACATCTCCATTGCAACAATTCCGGTTAATGCTCGGGAAGCCACTGAATTTGGCATCATGAAAAAAGGAGAGGGTGGCATCATTGAATCGTTCATTGAAAAACCAAAGAAAGAGGTATTGGATCAATGGGTAAGTGATACCGGAGACACCATGCATCGCCAGGGTAGGGATTATCTGGCAAGCATGGGAATTTATATTTTCAGCAGACGAGTTTTATTTGATCTATTGCAAGATGAGATAAAGGATGCAACAGATTTTGGAAAGGAAATAATTCCATATTCAATCAGTAAGTATTCAGTGGTAAGCTATCAATACGAAGGATATTGGACTGATATAGGAAACATTCATTCTTTTTTTGAGGCTAACCTGGCGCTTTCTCAAGATATCCCTGAATTCAACTTATTCGATAATTCGAAAGCAATTTATACCCGCGCTCGAATGCTCCCTCCTGCTAAAATCAGCGGAACTACATTGGAAAAAACAATCATCGCCGAGGGGTGTATCATAAATGCTTCTCGTGTTGAAAACTCTGTGATTGGTATACGAACACGTATTGGCTATGGAACGACCATCGTCAGTTGTTACATCATGGGTACGGACTTTTATGAGACCCTTGAAGAAATGAACCTTTCCGTAGATAGTGGTCTTCCTCGCTTGGGCATTGGAGAACGGTGTTACATTAAAAATGCCATCATAGATAAAAATTGCCGTATCGGTAGCGATGTACGAATCAATGGAGGGAAACACCTAGCTAATACAGATCATGCGTTATACACCATAAAAGAAGGTATTGTGGTGGTGAAAAAAGGTGCAGTTATTCCCGATGGATTTGTGATTTGATCAGAAAAATGTGTATATATTACACTTTGACTGAAATTTCATAGCATGTCCACTACTCCCGCTTCAGGAATACTTTCTAAGCCCAGGCTTTCCCTGGCTCAGATCTTTCTAATGAGCACCGGATTTCTGGGAATACAATTTGGGTTTGCCTTACAAAACGGTAATGCGAGTAGAATTCTTCGTTCGTATGGAGCAGATGTAGGACACCTTCCCATGTTTTGGATCGTTGCACCTTTGGTCGGCATGATTGTCCAACCCATTATTGGTCATTACAGCGATAAAACGTGGAATCGATTGGGAAGGCGAAAACCCTATTTCTTAGTGGGTGCCATACTCTCCAGCATTGCCTTGATTTTTCTTCCCAATTCTGGGCATTTCACCAATCTGTTGCCTGCGCTATGGATTGGTGCCGGTATCGTGATGATCATGGATGCTTCTTTTAATGTTGCCATGGAGCCTTTTCGTGCCTTGGTGGCAGATAATCTTCCAGTTGATCAGAGTACAACGGGGTTTAGCATCCAGACCTTCTTAATCGGATTGGGTGCCGTTGGTGGATCTGCATTACCAGAATTACTTGCAAAGAATGGCTTCAGTATGCAGGCAGCTTCAGATGGAATTGCAGATAACATTCGCTATTCTTTTTACATAGGGGCTGCCGTTTTTATTGTCGCCATTTTAATCACCGTCCTTTTTTCAAAAGAGTATGCTCCAAAAGAGTATGCGCAGTACCATGGTAAACAAGCTGATGAAACTTCATCTGGGCTATCCGATATTTTTAAAGACTTCAGTAAGATGCCCAAAACCATGCGTCAACTGGGACTGGTTCAATTCTTTAGTTGGTTCGCCTTGTTTAGCATGTGGGTGTTTACCACCGATGCTGTTGCTACACATGTGTACGGATTGACGGGGGATTATACCAATTCAATACTATACAATGAAGCTGGAAATAAAGTGAGTTCGGCCTTTGGAGTTTATAATTTGGTTGCCATGTTCTATGCTCTTTGTCTGCCGTTTATAGCTAAGAAAGTTGGAAGACGACTCACACACGCTATCTCTTTACTTGCCGGAGGGGCTGGTTTGATTTCCATCTATTTTATAAAAGATCCTGCATTACTCAATTATTCAATGGTGGGAGTAGGTCTTGCGTGGGCATCCATTCTAGCAATGCCTTATGTTATCTTATCTGCTTCCATACCTGCAGGTAAATTGGGTATATACATGGGAATATTTAATTTTTTTATTACGCTACCGCAAATCATCAATGGATTCATAGGAGGGTCAATTGTAAAATACCTCTATGCCGGACAATCGATTTATGCCATCGTATTAGCAGGCATATTCATGATCTGCGCAGCTGTCAGTGTTATCTACGTTTACGATCCAGGAGCTCAAAAAAAAGTATAATCATGCGATTCATCGGTCTTCTCCTCTGCCTGTTCATCAGCGGTACATCTTTTTCTTCTATTCAGCCATATCCCACCCATTGGTGGGTGGGGATGAAGAATCCTAGGTTGCAACTGATGCTTCATTCCGATCGAAACCTCCCGTCTACAATCACCTTAACGTACCCTGGAATTACCATAACCAATGTCCACCAACCGGAAAACAAGCACTACCTCTTTGTTGATTTACTTATTTCACCTTCTGCACAACCTGGTCAACTGAATTTCAAGTTCAGCGATGGTTCGTTGTTTTCATATACACTGAAGCAACGCATGAAATTTCAGGGAGAGAAAGTGCATCAAGGGGTGCGCTCAGACGACCTCATATACTTAATAATGCCTGATCGATTTGCTAATGGTGATCCTTCAAACGATCGGTTTACGGATATGCGAGATACCATAGCTGACCGTAATAATCCATATGCTCGACACGGAGGTGACATAGCAGGTATAGCACAGCGACTCGATTACTTCAAAAAGATAGGGGTGACTGCTTTATGGATGACTCCCTTGCAAGAAAACAATATGCCTCAAATGCAAGAAGGTCCTTGGAAGATGAGCGGATATCATGGGTATTGGATAACCAATCATTACAAGATTGATAAGCGGCATGGCGGGAATGAAGCATACCGACAATTGGTAAAAGCCGCACATGCAAAAGGAATTAAAATTATACAAGACGCAGTTTATAATCACGTTGGCTCTTATCATCACACTGTTGTGGATTTGCCCATGAATGATTGGTTGAATCAATGGCCTTCCTATACTGGTTCAAATCATCGAGAAGAATTATTCATTGATCCTTACGCTTCCCAGTCTGAAAAGAAAGTCATGATAGGTGGATGGTTTGTTCCTCATCTTCCTGATCTTAATCTTGCTAATCCTTATTGTGCAAACTATGTAATACAAAACAATATCTGGTCGACCGAAGAATTTGGTATCGATGGCTGGAGAGTAGACACATATAAATACTGTGATGAAAATTTTTTAAATACCATCAACACCGCTTTACTCCGGGAATTTCCAACGCTTACTGTTTTTGGTGAGGCATGGACCAATACGGTACCGGCCAGTGCATATTTCACTCAAAACAATATAAATGCTCCTTTTAAGCATACCATACAGGGTGTGACGGATTTTCCATTGAACTCGGCAATCTATAATGCGCTGAATGATCCATTTGGATGGACAGACGGAGTGATGCGTCTTTATATGACACTATCTCAAGACATTCTCTACAAAGACCCGCAAACCAACTGTATTTTCTTGGATAATCATGACATGAATCGTTTTTATTCAATGGTTGGAGAAGATTTGAAGAAATATAAAATGGGACTTGGATTGTTATTCACACTACGGGGTATACCGCAGGTATATTATGGAACTGAAATTCTAATGAAGAATTTTAAAGATCCCAACGATGCGGCAGTCCGTAAGGATTTTCCAGGCGGTTGGAAAGAGGATGCAATTGACAAATTCAATGTAGATGCTCTTAACCCACAAGAAAAAGAAGCGCTTGCTTATTTTTCCCGTTTAGCAAAAGTTAGGAAAAACACACCTGCAATTTCAAAAGGTAAAACCATCCAATTCATCCCCCAGAACGGACTATATGTTTACTTTAAACAACATAAGGAGCAGGTAGTGATGTGTGTACTGAATACAAATTCTGAATCAGTTCAACTCGATCCTACTCGTTATAGCGAAGTAACGCAATCAAAAAAACAAGCAATTGGACTATTGGATGAATCTTCATTGATGCTCACTAAAAAAATCGATATTGCACCTAAATCCTTTCATCTTTACGAATTGAAAAATTAGTCGTTGAGTAAAAAAGAAAAGAACACCTTAAAAACAGCATCCTCGGCGAAATACGAGGATGTTCATTTCATTGAAACTTCTGGTCCAGTTTGGAACTACTCGTTATTTACCGACGAAGTGATACGCAATTTTCAAAACGGCTCACTCTATACGGCTTATCATTTCTTTGGTAATAAGCAAATTGAAGTGTTGGGTAAATCCGGAACTTATTTTGCCGTTTGGGCCCCTAATGCAACAAAAGTGAGTGTTGTTGGAAATTTCAACGATTGGAAAGATGGTGTTCATCCGTTGTTTGTTCGGCTCGATCGGAGTGGTATATGGGAAGGGTTTATCCCAGATTGTCATCGTGGAGAAGTCTATAAGTATTCCATCCACGGTTTTGAGGATCGAATTATTCAGAAAGGGGATCCTTACGCCCATTATTGGGAGAAAAAACCACTTACGGCAAGCATTACGTGGAATTTCGAATACAGTTGGAACGATCAGTTGTGGATGAATGATCGAGAAAAAACCAACTCCCTTGAATCGCCTTATTCAATTTACGAAGTGCATCTCGCCAGTTGGATGAGACCCAACCCATTCGACGAATCCTCTTATTTCTCTTATTGGGAAATTGCAGAGCGCTTGATCCCCTACGTAAAAGAATTAGGATTTACCCACGTTGAATTCATGCCCGTAATGGAATATCCATTTGACGGTAGTTGGGGTTATCAGGGAACTGGGTACTATGCACCCACTTCCCGTTTTGGTCACCCTGAAGAGTTTATGGCACTCGTTGATGCATTGCATCAAAACAATATAGGAGTGATTTTGGATTGGGTTCCTTCGCATTTTCCCTATGACAGTCACGGTTTGTTCATGTTTGATGGTACCCATACTTATGAGTATGCTGATATGCGCAAAGGATATCATCCCGACTGGAACAGTTATATTTTTAATTATAAAAGGGGAGAAGTACGTTCTTTTTTAATAAGTAACGCCCGATTTTGGTTTGACCGCTTTCATGTGGATGGCGTCCGTGTAGACGCTGTATCCTCCATGTTAAAATTGGATTATTCTCGTAATGAAGGCGAATGGGAGCCCAACGAATTTGGTGGCAATGGAAATTTAGAAGCCATTGCATTTATCAAAGACATGAATGAAATGGTGTATCGCGATTTCAAGGGTGTTCAAACCATAGCAGAGGAAGCTACCGATTGGCCTGGAGTATCGCGGCCAACCTATGCAGGGGGATTGGGCTTTGGGATGAAATGGATGATGGGATGGATGCATGATACACTGCGTTATTTTAAACAGGACGCCTACTTCCGTCAATTTCAGCAGGATCAGTTCACCTTTAGCATGATGTATTATTATGATGAGAATTTTACATTGCCGCTAAGTCACGATGAAGTAGTTCATGGAAAATCCCCCATGATCTATAAAATGCCGGGAGATGAATGGCAAAAATTTGCCAATCTCCGATTGATGTATACCTATATGTATACCCACCCAGGCGCCAAGCTGTTATTTATGGGTAATGAATTTGCTCAAACTGAAGAGTGGAATTACAAAACCTCTTTGCGTTGGGATTTACTGCAATACGATTGCCATAAGGGAATGAAACAATGCGTAGCTGCTTTGAATAAACTCCTGACCCGTGAAGGTGCTTTATACGAAAACCAATTTGACCCTTCTGGTTTTCAATGGCTGGACCTCGATCATCGACAGGAATCAGTTGTCTCCTATCGACGAATAGGAAAAAATGAATCCGATGAATTAATTGTTATCCTCAATTTTACTCCTGTTGAACGTAAAACATGGAAGGTTTCATTACCCAGCGTTTCCAGTTATCATGAAATTTTCAATAGTGATCGCAAGGATTTTTGGGGTACTGGAGAATATCTGAATTCTAA
>JAFMES010000004.1 GCA_017856605.1 Chitinophagaceae bacterium | reverse complement strand
ACCTGTAAAATCAATAATTTTTGCCTGCACACTATCTAATTTCAACGTATTCTGTTTATACAATGGCGCAACAACATCTTCCATGGGGTTATTTACAAAACACTTTAATCCATAAGTAGTATTATTTTCAAGGCGCATATTTCCATTACGATCACCTATGACAAGTTGAGGAACAATCCAATATCCACTCTTGGCATACTTCGAAAGTGTCATCTCACCTCGGAGAATTGACTTTTCAGCATTCACTGGTGACAATGAAATATCTTTTATAGTTCCAATTGAGCTTTGAAATCTTCCTGATGCCCAGTCGCCGCCATCAAATGCTTTATTCATTATAGTAAGTTCAATCTCCAAAACAATACGTTTATCTTCATCAGCTTTACCATAGACATCGATTTTTGTTCTTTTGATCTTACCTGGATAATTATAGTCAGGGAATAAATTATACACTTGGAAAGTAAGATCGGGACGAATGATTGAGATATAACGGGTCCCTTTCATGATGCGATCACGAACAAACTCAAATTTTTTAATTGATCGGCTCCTGAATGCATCTGGATTGGTTATAAAAAAAGCTATACTTTCTGCCATGTCTTCATCCGGGTTTTTCAGGTGTGCATACGCTGATACGAATTCAGTTGTATTACTGGTGCTCCAACCAGATAAAGAAGCTGGATCCTTGAACCAACCTCCCAGAGTAGCCCAATCATTTTTTGTAGTAGTATCAAAAGTATGAGCCCACAAAAAATGAGCCTTCTCATGCAACACCAGCCGCTGCATGTAATCAATATTCTGATCTATAAACGCTCCTTCCATCCATTCAATATTTTGGTTCGTCACCCAAGCAATGGCTGGTGCTTGCGGATATAATGGATGGGGCTGCCCATTGATTCTTCGGACCATATACTTTAACTGGTCCTGACGCTGCATGGCATCTGGGAACTCCTCAATCATTGAAAGAATAACGAGTTTTTCATCACTTGTAAATTCTTGAAAGTTTGTTTCAGTCTCACTCATCAACGTTTTTAATTCGGGAGATGGCACCATAAATGAAAACCCATATCTCGTACGCGCAATCTCATCAATCAAATTTTTATTTGTTCCTTTATCAGTATAGAAATAAACTACTGCTGTAAATAAGCGCTTTGAAAAAAACTTCCCTTTTACACCATCAACCGTTACGACTTGTGGTGTAGCATAAGTAAAAGCTGATCTGGAAATGGTCACAAGAAAAACTCCATTTTGTATAGTGAAATCTAGATCGCGATTTATATTACTGTTAGTAATTACCCACTTTGATTTAACTCGGACTGAATCACGTTCTCCAAACTTTGGAAAATTCAACTTTTTAACCATTTGATACAAACGATAGGCGTCTTCACTGGTCCATGGTGTTACTGCATCACTGAGTAAAAAGCCATACTCGTTCAATAAATTAATAGCATTAAAATCATCAGGCACTTTTTCTGCAACTCCTAAAACATTGATCTCCACTTTATCGTTGATATAGGCCTGCTGTGCATGACCTACATAACTGCTATCATCTTGCCATTGATACGAAAAATTACTATCACTTGGTGCCTTCGTGAGGGTTATGATGTTATCAAGTGTATTATTATTTAATTCCAGCGACTTTGCAACAGGGAATAAATACCCTTTTGCATCAATACTCAACGCCCATTTACCGTTTGAGAGATTCGGAAAATCAAATGGGATATCGGCGTTGGAAGTATTTCCCCCGATTTTTGTAAAAAAGAAATTCTCACTGGCTTTTTGAATTCGAACAATTGCAGAATCTCCATTGGCTAGCCCTTTCACAACTCCTGTAATCCTAGATTGACTTTTTACTTCTCCTGCGATGATTAAACTACATACGCATCCAACGAGAAATATAAAATTTCTTCTCATATTAGGTTGTTTGATAATATAAATCTAACGATTTTAGAAATTAGATGGAAGTGCCTATTGCCTACTCTATGGAACAAACTCGTATATAGTGTCTCTTTTCAGGTGAGGGACTATACGCCTTGCACTGCGCACAATCCGGAACAACTGTAGGATATTCAATGGTAAAATTGAAAATGGTATTTTCTTTGATGTCGCCTGGAAAACTGCAGTAATTGAGATTGCCCATGACATTTTCATATACCGTACCCGTCATCGGATCTCTCCAACTGGCCTCATAAAAAGCAGGTGGCATGCTAGGGTCCATTACCTGCACTACAGCATTCCCACACAATCCCCTCATGATGAGCTTTCCTTTATAACAAATTGGATCAATAGTTGCATCCGTACTGTTCGACTTATTGCATGTCATACTCTGACACAGCAACGCTATCAAACTGAAAAAAATGAAATGCCGGTTCATTGCATAAAATTACGACACTTGATCTTTCAAACCATATCGCTCATTGAGATCAAATACTTTTTCTGCAGAATACTGATGCTGTGCCACTAAAGCCAACTGCTCAGCTAATAGTTCTTTTTTGTGGGATAATGTGACGCGATTCAAATCTAAAATTTTGAGTGATTCCTCATCCGAAGGCTGTCCAATTTGGTCGATCCATCCAATTACATCTTCCATCTGATGCATCACGGCCTTCAGTTGATTGGGCAACCAGCTGGTAATCGGCGTGCCTCCCGTAGCTTTTGCATATGGAGTGTTCGCCATGATGTACTTCTGAACAAACTGCCAGTGACCGTTTCTGAAATGATAAATCTGTTCTAAAATACCCAATAGTCGCACCAAACCAAAAACACTCCCCGCATCACTCAACAGTCCGGCCATTCCTTTTTCGTGGATGGAGGCAACAGTAGATTCCAGATCAATAAAAAACTGTTGTACACAGACGGGACGATACGTCCGCAAATCCAACAAATATTTTGTCAACTCATTTTGCGGATAATAATGAATCACCCCACTGAAAATATCTTCCATTGGTATGATATCGTCCTGCGCTCCTGTTTGTCCCCTGAATTGCTTGGGTTCATCCCATACCCCTTCGTACATAACACCAGGACCGAACAACTCCTCGTTACCCTTCACTCCCATGATGAATACACGAAAATCATTATAGTGCTGCCAACGCGATGCCTTCCACATCTCTTTTCTTCGGGCATTCATTTCAACCATTGTTCGCATATTACAATCCAATGCAATTTCCAATTGGCGAATATCCCGTTGCCTTGCTGCATCCAAAGCATCCATCACCGAACCAACCAACTGGGGCGAATACTGATTGATGTCCACATGCAACATGATGAATCCTACTTCATCCGACTGACCCGAAAACCGAACACACATATCCAAATTCTCCCACGTTAACCCTCCAGCAGGATCCTTTTTCCGATAATTTCCTAAAGAATAGGCATAGTGATAGTCAAGCCAAGGATAGGCTTGCATTTTATCTGCAACCGCTACGAAGGGTTGTGCAACTTGAGCTGGTAAAAATGATTGCGCTTTCCCATAATGACCAGTAGAACGATACGCCTGAAAGGATGGCTCTAACGTATATGCAGAAGCTAAAAAACAATATCCCCGATACAGTGCCTGCAGGATCTGTTTGTCGGTTTCTGCATGAACCTGATCGATGTAATTCGGTAAAGCCTCAACCGCCTTAGCAATACTGCCCGACTCATTGAGCAAGCCGGGTTGTCCATTTGACAAAACAACAGGCATCGCATCCAATAAGGATTGCAATGCAGAATAACGCTGCGGCAATTGCTGAAGAGGCAATTGAGCGGGAAGAAATCCATGCTGTGCACTTACATTAAAAAAACCGTCGGTATACGAACGTTGTAATGTTCCCATGGCAAGATCATTTAATGAGTTCAGAATCGTCTGTGAAAGTAAGACGCAATTCAATAACTTCATCCTGAAAAGTATACACATGTTACGACTAACCTCACTGCTGCTATTATTCACACCGCTTTACTCACAAGCCCAGCACTTCACAGAAGCAATTAAAGTCAATCAATTGGGATGTTATCCCAAAGCAAAAAAGTTAGCATTCATCACCGCAAAAAATGCAGCTACTGATTTTTATATCACCACAACCAATCTGCGCGATACAGTATACAAAGGGACATTGGGAATAGAAACCAAATCAAAGCATTCCACAACGGTTACTCGTGTAGCTGATTTTACCGCACTTACACAATCCGGCAGTTATGTGGTATTGGTTCCCGGAGTTGGTCATTCACATGTATTTCGGATTGGCACTGACCTATATAATGAGATTGGCGCTGCAACATTAAAGGCCTTTTATTTTCAACGTGCCTCGTTCCCGCTCGATGTTCGCTATGCAGGAAAATGGCATCGCTCTGCAGGACATCCTGATACATCTGTTCTCATTCATGCATCAGCCGTTTCGGCACAACGAAAAGAGGGGACCGTGATTTCATCATCCGGCGGATGGTACGATGCCGGAGACTATAATAAATACATTGTCAATTCGGGTATCACCACCAGCACCCTGCTATCAGCCTATGAAAATTTTTCATCCTACTACAATCAGAAAAAAATAAATATCCCTGAATCCAATAATGCATTACCGGATATCCTTGATGAAGTACTCTATAACCTGCGTTGGATGCGGACCATGCAAGACCCTTTCGATGGAGGAGTGTATCACAAATGTACCAATGCCAATTTTGATGGAATGGTCATGCCAGGAGTAACTCAAGCCCCTCGTTTCGCAGTTCAAAAAAGTACCGCTGCTGCACTCAATTTTGTAGCAGTCATGGCACAGGCCTCTCGCGTACTGAAACCTTTTGCAAAATTGTTACCGGGATTAGCTGATTCCTGTTTGCAATCGGCCAAACAAGCGTGGCAATGGGCAAAAAATAATCCTGCCATCATCTATGATCAAGACGCCAATAACAAACTATTCAAACCCGCCATCGCAACTGGCACGTATGGCGATGGCCGAGTGGATGATGAATGGTTCTGGGCATCGGCAGAAATGTACCGCACCACAGGTGCACAAGATTACCTAACTGCTGTCGAAACACTGCATCAGCAGCAATTGATCCTTCCTACCTGGAACAATGTCGCTCTTCTTGGAGTATACGCATATTTACAATCCCCCTACCCAATAAAGCAGGAATACAAAGACGAATGGGATCTCATGCAAAGAACAATCTACACATTGGCCGATCAAATGGTTACCTACGCACAACAGAGTGCATTTTCGTGTGCAATGGGATGGCTGACAAGCGACTTTGTTTGGGGCAGTAACTCAAATGCTGCAAACCAAGGCATTTTATTATTGCATGCCTATCGAATGAAAGGAAATAAATTGTATTTCCAGGCTGCACTGGATAATGCCGACTATCTATTGGGAAGAAATGCTACCGGATATTGCTTTGTGACTGGATTTGGAGGAAAATCTCCTATGCGTCCCCACCATCGTCCTTCGGTGGCAGATGGGATTACCGAACCGGTACCGGGATTCTTAGTAGGCGGACCCAATCCATTCCGACAAGATCAATGCAATTACGCATTTACTGAAACTGAAACAGCTTACACCGACGACGATTGCTCCTACGCTAGCAATGAAATTGCCATCAACTGGAATGCACCTGCTGTGTACTTGTTCAATGCACTCGAAGCGCTCAAATCACACATTAAATAAATCCATTGCACCATGACGAGGCAATCGAAAAACTTAAAGGAGTATGTACTGGAAGGACTAATGATTTTTGTTGCAGTTGTACTCGGATTCATTGCAGAAAATATTCGTGAAAAAATGATGGACAATCAAACTGAATTGTCCTTCATGCAGAGCATGGTCGAAGACCTCAAGATTGATACCGCCAGAATGAATTACAGTATAAGTCGACTCGAAACAAACATTTCACATACCGATACCCTTTTTGAAATGTATGAGATGGGGAAAATTGGAAAACTCGAAAGCAGGCGACTTTCTTCACTTGCGCTTCGCGCAGGATTCAGTGTTGATGTAGTTTTCAACGATCGTACTTCTTCGCAACTCAAAGAAACAGGTACCATGCGACTCGTAGACATTAAAGAGGTTGCAGATTCCCTGATGATGTACTGGAACAATCAAATCAAACTTTCTCAGATTCATAGTCGATACGAGGAAACAAGACAACGCCAGCGGGATATCGGATTCAGAACATTTATTTGGCACCTTAGTTATTATAAAGGCGCAGGTGGAATGATTGATGTGGATCTGGACAATCGAGATTATATACTCGATCGTTCAGAATTGGATGAATTCATGAACGCTACTGGAAATCTATATAATGTAGCCAGAACACAATACATACGGGGACTGAAAGAACAACGGGATCTGGCGATTTCTCTGATGGAACTGATCAGAAAAGCATATTCACTGTAATTTTTATTTTGGATGGCTCTTCGAGCCATCGAAGATTAGGTAGATTTGCAGTACAAGCTAATCGCATGCAAACTATTTTGGTCTTTGGAATGGGAAAAGTCGGCTCACTGGTCGGCATACTCCTCAATAAATCATTTCGTGTAACCGGATTCGATCGATATACTCCTCAACCCTCCCCAGGATTTGAAGTGATCAATGGAGATATCCATGATGAGTCATTACTCGCTTCGCTCATCCCCAAATTCGATGCAGTGGTATCGTGTATGCCCTACAACCTCAACCTTCCAATCGCACGAATTGCTCATGCCCATGGGAAACACTATTTTGATCTTACCGAAGATGTTCCCACCACGCAAGCAATACTTGAAATGGCAAAAACTGCCAACAGTGTAATGGCTCCTCAATGCGGATTGGCACCAGGACTCATTGGCATCATAGGTGCAGATCTTGCTAAACGATTCTCGCGACTGCGCGATATAGAACTGCGGGTAGGCGCACTTCCCATGTATCCAAACGGATTACTGGGCTATTCATTCACTTGGTCGCCTGCAGGTGTAATAAATGAATACATCAACGACGCAGAAGTGATACACAACGGTGTACGAAAAATGGTTCCTTCATTAGATGGAGTAGAACTGATCAATATCGAAGGAAGAGATTATGAAGCCTTTAGTACTTCCGGTGGACTGGGAACGATGTGTGAAACATTCGAAGGAAAAGTCGATACGCTCAATTACAAAACCATCCGATACCCGGGGCATGCGCGACTGATGCGGTTTTTATTGTATGAATTGATTCTAAAAGATAAACGAGAATTAGCTGAAACTATTCTGACAGAAGCTAAGCCCCCAGTAGAAGAAGATGTGGTCATTGTCTATGCAGTAGTAGAAGGATGGAAAGGTGAAGCGCTGGCACGTGAAGAATACTATCGCTCATTCCATCCCATTGAAGTTGATGGTCGCAAATGGCGCGCCATTTCATGGACAACTGCAGCTTCCATCGCAGCTGTAGTAGAAATGGTAGCCCAAGGAACACTTCCCAATAAAGGATTTTTAAAACAAGAGGATATCGATTGGAAGCAGTTTTTGAAAACAGAAAATGGTAAACTGTTCAATCACTGATTGAACTAAATAAAAAATTATTCATGATAAGTGAATCTCTCAAGGCACTAGGTATTGAATCCATCAATCCCGGTTGTTCAAGTGGAACCAAGCACTGGAAAGGCAATGCCGAAATGATATCCTCACATTCGCCGGTAGATGGTCAGTCCATTGGCGCAGTTCACACCGCTGGTGAATCTGATTATGAAAAAATTATTTCAGAAGCACAAAACGCATTTGCCATTTGGCGAAATACGCCAGCACCCAAACGTGGAGAAATTGTTCGACAAATGGGTGATGCTTTGAGAAAGAACAAAGATCATCTCGGTCGACTCGTTAGCTATGAAATGGGAAAAAGCTTACAAGAAGGATGGGGGGAAGTACAAGAGATGATTGACATATGCGATTTTGCAGTAGGGTTATCGCGACAACTCTACGGTCTCACCATGCACTCCGAGCGACCAGCTCATCGGATGTATGAACAGTACCATCCCTTGGGAGTAGTAGGCATCATCTCGGCATTCAATTTCCCAGTAGCAGTATGGTCGTGGAATGCAATGATTGCATGGGTATGCGGCAATACATGCATCTGGAAGCCTTCTGAAAAAGCTCCACTATCAGCCATTGCTTGTCAACAGATCATTTCAGAAGTTTTGATCAACAATCAACTGCCGGAAGGCATATCCTGTCTGATCATTGGTAATGCTGAATTAGGTAAGCGCATGGCGAGTGACTCACGCATTCCGTTGATTTCCGCTACTGGATCTACTCGAATGGGAATAGCAGTTGGTACTGCTGTTGCCAATCGACTTGGAAAAAGTTTACTTGAACTGGGGGGGAATAATGCCATCATTCTATCAGAACACGCCGATCTCAATCTGGTGATTCCGGCAGTAGTTTTTGGTGCCGTAGGCACAGGAGGTCAGCGTTGTACTACCACGCGTCGACTCATCATCCATAAAACCATCTACGAAAAAGTAAAAGATAAATTGATTGCCGCATATCGACAATTGAAAATCGGCAATCCATTGCTCACTGAAAATCATGTGGGACCATTAATCGATCAGCAAGCGGTGCAGCAATTTAGTCATGCAATTGATCAAGCGCAACAACAAGGTGGTCGTTTATTGTGCGGCGGTAAACACCTTACAGGTGATGCATATGCTTCAGGCTGCTACGTAGAACCTGCTATCATTGAAATGCCAAAACAGTCATCCATTGTAAAAGAAGAAACCTTTGCTCCTATTCTTTATTTGCTTACGTATGAAAATCTAGAGGAAGCAATTGCACTTCAGAATGATGTTCCACAAGGATTATCATCTTCCATCTTTACTCTCAACATGCGCGAGGCTGAACAATTCCTTTCTTCAGCAGGATCAGATTGCGGCATAGCAAATGTCAACATCGGAACATCCGGTGCAGAAATCGGAGGAGCATTCGGAGGAGAGAAAGCTACAGGAGGTGGACGGGAGAGCGGATCCGACAGCTGGAAAGCGTACATGCGCCGCCAAACAAATACGATCAACTACGGTACTGCACTTCCCTTAGCACAAGGCATTCGATTTGAACTTTAATCAAATCAAGGCCTGGAAGTACTTACTGTTCTAATGAATTAAAATCGCTTGGCAATCTTTTTGATGAGCAAAATGATTAAATAAATCAGTCCGATCAATCCTAAGATTCCTATCAGAACGATGGCAATCAACCAGTAGGACCATTCCGGCATAGGCGTATCAAAATCGGACTTCTCCAACGTGATCAATGCTGTTGAATTCAAAATCGAAGTATCCGTTTGATTCACGCTTGCAAATAAGTCGGCAGGAACCAAACTAGCAATGGATGTGTCGCTCGAACCTTCATACCAAATAATCAAATCATCTCCAGGCTCTGGTTTTAGATTAGAGATTGAGTACAACAATTGATTGTTGAGATAGGCAGTTTTACCAATCGGACGAACACCTAATATGTTGTCTATAGTCAACCCATCTTTTAAATTGACGATGAGTTGACCTTCCATAATTCTGCCCGTCCATGCCGATCCGGTCTGTACGATGTATTCAAAGGCATTTGCCTCTTTTCTGCCATAGCCCTGTGTGAGACTGGCTGGCGTTTGAACGATGAAGTACACATCAATGCGTGTTGCAGTTCCAGCTGGAAAATCCATATCCCATACATACCAGTTGCCGACCGACTCAAGAACTTGTGGTGAGGTGAATTCTTTTTGCCAGGAACTGTCAGGATAATCTTCCAACTTGTAATGAGGAATTGCCATTCCATTACTTTCTACCCGTAAGTGATAGAGATCATTGAAGGTTACCTGATCTTCATTTTTGATCCAGTACTTACCATTGACCGGATAGCCAGTTCGAATCTTTTCCGTTTTTGTTCCATGGTTATAAAACCAGTATGAGCCTTTTATAACTGCATAATGTTTATACAGATCAATGAAAATGAGCTCTTTCTGCATTTGAACATTCCGCAAAGCTGCAGTATCGCTTTTGAAAAGGGGGATCAATGTGGCGCCGTGACCAGCATCCCAAATGCCCGGAGGCGCTGCATTTCCCATAGATGCAAACGGAAGAATGCAAAACAACAAGAGGCGAAAAATTGAATTCTTGAGCATACAACGACTTGTTTAATGATGTGTCTTAAATATTTACAACACGTTTCGCGCTCGCAATAAATTTTTATGAATTTATGTATATTAGTGTAGATGAAAAACAAGTCGAGATTTTTATTACTGCTCGCTGTGGTTCTGACTTTGGTCAGCCAGGCCCAGAAAAAAGATACACTTTGCTTCATTCAGGTAAATGATATCTATGAGATAGCACCCTTGCAGGGAGGAAAATCTGGAGGGATTGCCCGTATTGCAAGTTTCATTGATGAATGCAAGAAAAGATATCCCACCTATACGTTTGTAGCTGGCGATTTTCTTAGTCCCTCTGTAATGGGGACTGCCGTAGTGGACAATGAGCGGCTCAGCGGAAAGCAAATGATTGATGGACTCAATGAAATCGGAATAGATTATGTCACATTCGGTAACCACGAATTCGACATCGGCGAATCGGCTTTGCAAAAAAGAATCAATGAGTCAAAGTTCACTTGGTTCAGCTCCAATGTATTCAGAAACGATGGAACTCCATTTTATAAAGAGGAAGCAGGCAATAAAATTCCGTTTCCTGAATACGTCAGCATTACCAGTCCCAAAAAACAATTCACCGTTCACCTCATCGGATTGACTCTTCCGTCCAATACGCCAGCCTACAGCAAGTTCATTGCGTACGATGAGGCCATCGACAAATGGCTTCCTTTATTAAATGTGAAGGACGCTGCTGTAATGGGGCTAACGCATCTATCTGCTAAAGAGGATCTTGAAATTTTGAGCAAACATCATGATATACATTTCATCATGGGTGGACACGAACACGAAGATATGTATCTCAGTTCTGCAAGGGGTTCCCACGTAGCAAAAGCAGATGCAAACGGAAAATCGATTTATAAGCACCTGGTGTATCGTGATGAAAAGAAAAATATCACTGTAAAAAGCGAGTTGATCAACATGGATGAAGCCATTCCACTAAAGGCCAGTACAACAGCGTTGGTCAAAAAGTGGGAAGATGCTGTTTATAATTCATTTAGAAAGTCGGGGCTTGAGCCTACCCGCGATGTTTGTCGCCTTACCGATACCCTCAAGGGAATGGAAGCATCCATTCGATATGAACAGAATAATTTAGGGAAGATCATCAACGAGACGCTGATGATGGACTCCCAGGCAGATGCTTCATTCATCAATGCAGGCGCTATTCGAATTGATGATAACGTTACTGGTTCAATCACGGAATTGGATGTGATTCGTATCATGCCATTTGGAAACAAGATCGTTGAAGTTCAAATGAAAGGCGGATTGCTGGAACAGATGATTAAATCAAATGATGAGCGAAAAGGATTGGGTGGATACTTGCAAATTGGCAAAGAAGTTGGGGTATCAAACGGAATTGTTACCGTAAATGGGAAGTCGGTTGAAAAAGATAAAGCCTACAAAATCAGGACAATAGAGTTTTTGGTCTCCGGAAAGGAACTTCGACTGGAAATGTTCAACGAAAAAAATCCCGACATCCTAACTGTCTCACAATCAAAAGACAACAATGGAAACGCCCTGGATCTGCGATTAGCATTCATACAAATGCTAAAAAAAGTATATACAAATCGATAGGAAAAGGGTAGCTTTATCGCACCCAAACCCTAACTGCTTTCATGAAAAAGATTGCCCTGTTTCTTTTGGCGTCAGCTTTATTTCTGGCGGCCAGTGCCCAACGTAATAATACCTGGAATTTTAAATCGGTTGACGACGTCAAAGCTTACAAAAAAGCGGTGAAGCGCTCTACGTTTCCAGTAGATAAAAAACTGTTCAATGCAGATGTCAGCACCTTTAAAAAAATTCTAAAAGATAACGAACAGGGAAGAGCAATTGGATCTGCTACAGTTATTACACTTCCAAATGCGGATGGTGAATTAGAAGAATTTGAATTGGTGGAGGCTTCCAATTTTGAGCCTGCATTACAAGCGATGTATCCCGATATTCGATCCTATTCCGGAAAAAGTTTAAAAGATAACTCTACCTTAAAACTCAGTGTCTCTCTGCAAGGTGTTCAAGGGATGATCATCCGAACAGACAAAGAGGATGAATACATGGAGCCTTATTCTGAAGATGAAATCGTCTATGCGGTATTCAGATCGAAAAGAAAAGGAAATATGCCTTGGACCTGCAATACGGTTGATAAACGACTCACTCAAAATATCAATCAGCTCATCACAGGTAATGATTTTACCATTGCACGCGCAGGTGGAAATTTAAAGACCATGCGACTCGCGCTTTCCTGCAACGGAGAATATGCAAATTATTTTGGAGCATTTGAAACAACAGCAGATCGAGAAGCACGCGTATTAGCTGCTTTCAATGCAACCTTAACTCGTTGCAATGGAATTCTTGAAAAAGATATGGCGCTTCACTTAAACTTAATTGCTGCAACAAATCAAGTAATTTACTATAATCCTGCTACCGATCCATATACTACACTTGCGAGTTGGAATTCACAACTGCAATCAACTCTTACAGCACGTATTGGAGAAGCCAACTACGATATTGGTCACATGTTTGGAGCATCAGGCGGTGGAGGCAATGCGGGCTGCATTGGTTGCGTGTGCAATCCTGGAAAAGGAAGTGGCATCACCTCCCCTGCTGATGGAATTCCACAAGGTGATAATTTCGATATCGACTACGTTATTCATGAATTAGGTCATCAACTTGGCGCTAATCATACTTTTTCACACTCCAACGAAGGAACAGGAGTAAATAAAGAAGTAGGATCGGGAATCACCATCATGGGATATGCTGGAATAACTACTGGGCAAGATGTAGCTCCTCACTCCATAGATATTTTTCATCAGGCTTCTATTGCACAAATTGAAGCCAATCTCAATACAAAAACCTGTCCCACTACGCAAAGCATCACCGCTAATAATACGGCTCCTGTCATTGCCCCATTAACGAATTACAGCATTCCCAGGAGTACACCATTTGCTCTGACCGGGTCTGCGACTGATGCGGAGGGTGATGCACTTACCTATTGTTGGGAGCAAAATGATAATTCAACTACAATAGGAACATCCAGTGTAGCAAGTACAACAAAGACTACAGGTCCCAACTGGCTTTCCTTCAAACCAACTGCTTCGCCTACTCGTTTATTCCCTCAACTTGCAACCATACTCGCTGGCAGAGACATTACCGGTCCGCTTGCTGGCGGTGATGCGGGTGCTAATATTGAAGCACTAAGTTCAGTTGCTCGCACATTGAATTTTAGGTTGACTGTCCGCGATAATAGACCCTATAACCCTATGGTGCCAGTAGTGGGACAAACTAATTTTGCTGATGTTGTAATCACGGTTGTTAATACCCCAGGAGCATTTGCAGTAACATCCCCCAACACAAATGTGAATTGGGGTGCAGGAACCAGCCAGACAGTAACCTGGAGTGTGAACGGAACAACCGCAGCTCCAATCAGCTGTGCAAATGTGAAAATTTCGCTCAGTACTGATGGTGGACAAACCTTTCCTGTAGTGCTTGCCGCTTCTACACCAAATGATGGATCAGAAGTCATTACCCTACCAAACACCTTGAGTAGTACAGCAAGAATCAAAATAGAAGCGATTGGAAATATCTTTTTTGACATATCGAATTCCAATTTTGCAATTGCAACCCCACCAGCATGTCCAAATCCAACAGGTCTGGCAAATACAAGTATTACTACAACTGGAGCCACACTCAACTGGACAGCTGTTGCAGGAGCAACCAGCTACCTGGTACAATATAAATTGAGTACAGCTACCACTTGGACCAACGCAACCTTGACTACCCCGACTGCCACTTCTGTAGCGCTGACCGGATTGACATCTGGCGCTACGTATAATTGGCAAATTCAGTCGACCTGTACCGCAGGTGCTGGAAACTTTGTAGCGGGTCCTAATTTTACCACCACCGTATTGAGTTGCGCAAGTCCACTCGACAATGCACAAAACGGAACTCGAAATGCAACTACAACTCCAGTTATTCCCTTCAACACAGATTTGCGTGGACTGATAAATCCAACTGGAGATAACGATTATTACCGATTTGTAATAACTCAAGCTGGCACCATCACGATCACATTAACTACCTTGCCAGCCAACTATACACTGGCATTATGGAACAGTGCTGGATCACGATTGGTGCGTTCACAAAATGCAGGTACTGCAAATGAAACCATCACTAGAACCGTTACAGCAGGAACCTATTATGTTCAAGTGGTTGGAGCCACCAACGCAACCATCAATGCTACCAATTGCTATACGCTTAGAGTAGCTTTAGGCACTGCAGCTCGTCCAACGGCTACCACGAATGCATCATTCGTTCAGGTCGGTGAAGTTGAGATTGATGAAGCAAATCCAGAAAGTCGCATCTTCCCTAATCCAGTCACCAATATTCTTAAAGTTTCACTTGCCGGATTAGACGGCCCATCAGATGTTACACTCATGAACGGTAATGGCGGTAAAATTACTACCAACAAAAATGTTGAACACAGCACAGAATTCAATGTAGCTAACCTGCCTAAAGGAATGTACATCGTTCGAATTGTGAATAGCAACCGTACAGTTCAGCCAATACGTGTAGTAAAACAATAACCACTACGAAATTTTTTTACATACCTCGAGAAAATGGGTAGCTCCCGTTTTCTCGAGGATTCTTCTGCGATGGGTATATACGGTATGTATACTGATCTCTAACTGCGCTGCTACCGCCTCACTGGGCATACCAGAACATATCAACTCTGCGACTAATTTTTCCTGACGCGTTAATCCAAAAACAGAAACAGGTGTTTCAGGATCATGCTTGGGAAGAGTAAGGTACGATAGCTCTCCGTGGTGAAGCTGCTTTATTCCGTCTAATAAATCATGACCATCCACATCTTTTGATACAAATCCATTTGCGGTATGCAATTGCGCCAGGGATCGAATGTGTTTATCTCGATTCATGGTTAAAAAAACAACCTTACCATTATAATTCAGTTCACGTAGACGTTTGAGGATATCCAATCCATTGAGTTCACGCAAATGATAGTCTAATAATACTACATCCGGTTTTAATTGGACAATATCCTGACAGGTGCGTTGTGTTCCATCAGCGCTCCCTTTCCAGGCAAACTGCTCTTGCGCCTTCAAAAAAGCTTCAAAGGATTGAATGAAAATACGGTGATCATCTACGAGGAATAAGGTTATTTTCTTTTCCATTTCATAGAGGGATTGTAATTAAAAATAATGATCCGGAAGAATTGCTTTCTATGGTAAGTGTTCCTTTAAGAAAATTGACGCGATTTTGAATATTCACTAACCCCATACCGCCGTATGCAAGGGTATAATCAAAGCCTCTCCCATCATCAGAATAATGTACTTCAATATGATTGGATGCATTCAATCGAATGTAAATATTTGTTGCAGATGCATGCTTGAGTGTATTGGTCAATAATTCGGATAAGATTCTATACAACTGAATTTTTTTGACTTCACTCAACTGATCTTGATTCATTTTCATTTCAAAATGAAAAACAACCGGTAGTTTAGAAAACAGAAGAGTAAATTTTTCCTGTATTGCACGTTCAAGACTTTTATCCCGATTCACCTCAAAAACCATTTCATCTACTACCGAATACTGCTTCTCAATTCCATGATTAGAAAGCATTACCAGTTGCTCTAAATCTTCTTGCACATCTGGCAATACTGTTTTTTGGCTGATGGAAAGAACCCTGTATTTAATTGCAGCAAATAAACTTCCAATCTCATCATGAATATTTCTTGCAATTCTTTGTTTTTCATTTTCTTCCATTTCAATCAACTTTTCAGCCATCTGTCGCTGTTGATCCAATGAGTTTGCTATTTTTATTCGCGCTTCAACTTCTCTTCGCTTGCGCTCGGTATAATACAGGTGAAGCGACATGAATACAATTTGAATGGAAAAGAAGAGAATCGCTTCCATATGATGGACCAATCGAAAATCTATCAACTGAAATCCCAATTCTCGTAAGCCCAGCTGAAATACAAAAGAAGAATACACAATTATACCAATGATCTCATATTTATCATCGGCGTAGCTCCTTATATTCAGTGCAAGATGGAATATGATATAACCAAATATCAGACTAATAGCAACTCCGTTAAGATATAAAGTGGGTTTTTTAATTAGTTCAGGGAATACCCCTGTTGCAACAGTAGCAGCTAATATCAGTTTGATACCCACTACAGTTGCCAAAAGATAAATTGCTATTTTAATTCCTTTCAACAGTTTACTGCCCGTATTTTGATAGAGATACAAACCAAAGAATATCATGGTGAGTGAGGAAAATATACCTCTGCTGCTGCTATGAAAAGAAGGGGAATTGGGCCAAACATGCGCAAATAACAATCCTGTGTCATTAAAAAACCAGCCCAAAGAAAACAGAATATAAAGAGTGAAAAAGCTAAATTTTTTTGTGCGATTATACAAAAAGACAATAACACTGATGAGCAGAGATAAAATATAAAATCCACTCACAAATCCAATGATTCGGTCGTCCACGGATGTATAGTTGCTGAATTGTGGTGCATTCAGCAATCGTAATCCAAAAGAAAGGTTCTCCCCCGTTTTATCCAACATTAAACGAGCAGTATCTAAGTATGGATGTGCTGGAATTTCAAAAACAAATTGTCGAAAATTATTTGATCGCTCTGGAAAAGAATACTTATCGCCTGCTATTAAGGTGTCCTGGTTATTTCTATGTATTAATGTGATAGTATTTACATGTGGATTTTCTATAAGTAAAAAGGTTGGTTCATCCTTAGGCGCCAATAGCAGAGTAAGGTTCAATGGAGCTGAGCTGATGCCATTATTATAATAATAAGTTGTGTTATTCAGATCTGAAATAACCGAATGGTCTTTTATAGAAGTGACACAGCTTGACAAAAGCGTCAATCCCAATAACAGAGTGAACCACCTGCTTGCGATAGTGGATTTGTGTTCAGATGCCATTCCTTACAATTTACCTGAATAATTGCTTGAATAGAAATATACTCAAAATTGAGTATTCCAGATAGGGTCTTTTTCGTGTAGATTTAGTTAACCACTTAACTCAACTGCATATGGAACAAAAAAAGAGAGTCCCTAAATGGATTCGTGTTGTCGGTTTAATCATCTTTACCCTCACCTTATTGCTGTATTTACTTATTTATGTTGGGCAAAAGGAGATAAAGGGAGACACAGCAGAATTCGTATACGATAGCGAACATAAGATTATTTATTCTCCAAATTATTTTGATGAACGCTTTCTTAAAAATGTAGGAGATACACTTAGGGGATTTGGATTATTTGTTCCCTCCCAAAGTATGGATATTCAATTAGAACGATCAACTGAATTAGGAGATACAGTTGTAGTTGCTTTTTTTGTGAATCCTGACAAACTCACGGATGCAGCGAAAACTACGTTTGTTCAGGCTGTATACTACATGAGTCCCTTGTTGCAAACGTATATCAAAATACAATATAAAGACCCTACCTATATAGTAGTTGGAGAGCAATTGATTCTTTAAACTAGAATACAATGAAAAATTTTATTTCAAATAACCTCATTACAATCGTCATCGTTCTTTTTGTACTAGGGGGGCTTTACCAAATGAGAGATAAATTTAACTTCCCATCTACAGGGGATGATGAAGAACCTTCTCAAGATGGATATTCGCTATTTAATCACTCAGCCATACATGGTATCAAGTACAGCGGGGATATATATGATCAACAGCTTGCCTCTTTAGGACAATACCTGCAACAAGTGGGTGAGTTTAAGAAATACAAGGCAAAGCAAGTAGCATTCCAAAAAGTAAATAATAACTATACCATACGCATGCAGGCAACTGAATCTTTTATTGAGAATCCACCAGGAAAAGAACTCTATCCTATACTCAATTGGGTAATGGGGCTAAAAAGTCAGGTGCTGAATGCAAGTTCAATTCAACTGGTGCTGACCAATGAAAATTGGAATGATAAGAGAGAATTTCAGGAAAAAGAGATGAGCGACCTTTTAGGTAAATACATTCAGGAGTATGGCAACCTTCCCTCGCAACCATCAAATTCAGAAAATACAACTGCAGAAAATATTTTAAGTAACTGGGAAACTGGTGCCACTAATATCGCGAAAGCTACATATTATTTCGAAGTAAAACAGAACAACGAATGGAGAATTTACTACAACGATAATGTAGCTCAATACGTTGAAGGATTAGGTAATATTTTATACGATGGAAATCTTTTCACAAAAGGAACTCCTGTTTACCTATCGTTCTATAAAGAGGTAGATACATTGTTTTATAAGAATGAGGAGGCGTATTTCATTGCTGTTCCATTCAATGAAGAAGTGATTAATAGTGGTAGAGCATCAAAAAGTATTGAAGCCATAAATGATTATCTGAAGCAAAAATATTTTGCTGACACGCGTTTGATTGTTGTGGGAACAGACATGAAATTTATTCCAGCACTGACTAAAACAACCTATTGAAACGTTTAGATTATCATTTATGATCTCAGCCGTTTCTTGTCCTACTTGCAATGCATCTGCTGAAGGGGTATACTGTTCCCACTGTGGAGAGAAAGTAAAAGTCGAACGGATCACACTCCGATATATCGTTTCACAAGTAGTAGATGTCTATCTTGGCGTGGAGTCCGGGCTCCTGCATACGTTCATTGAAATGATTAAGAATCCCGGTAAACTTTTTCACGAATACTTCGGTGGTAAAAGACAGCCATTTTATAAACCTATGAAATATGCGCTGCTGATGGGCAGTTTAGCAATCCTTATGACACTTGTTTTAAAAAAACGTGGTGAAAATCTATTCCTGGATAATTCAACCATTCTAAAAGGATTTCCTGAACTGTCCATCTTTTTAAAAGATAACATTGCAACATTCATCAATGGTATTTTCATGCTTCAGTTTCCAATCATGGCCTTGCTGACTTGGATAAGGCATTTAAAAAAGAAGTATACGTATGGTGAACATCTGTATGCCAATGCGCTGATAGTAGGGGAATTATTAGCCATTCAATTGATAATGGATAGCATCATGGTTTTAGGATGGAATATATGGCCCAATTTAAATCTTGAACCCATTTATGCATACCTGACTATCCCTTATATAATTTATGCATATTCTAGCTGGATACATGGTAAAATACGTTTTCCAAGGATTATCTTGAGCGCTGGCTTTATCATAGCATGCTATGCTATTTCATTTATACTCGCAATTTTAGTTGCAGGTGTATTTCTTTACTTCTTCACGATTCTATTCTAAATAAATTAAATGTTTAACAATGAGCAATAAGAATAACCTTACGTTGGAATGCATCGATGGGAAAGACGATTTTTTGATTATTCCAATTCCCTCTAACGCTGATCTCCATATTGGCCACAATGAAAATGAAGAGGCAATCGACATCAAAGAAATGGATAAACAGGATGGATTCATCACTTTCCGATCAGATGGATCGAAAGTATCAATACATGCAGGGAATACCAGCAAATCAATTAAAATCAATGGCAAGCCATTGATGGACGGACATGTATTGGGAACAAATGATGTCATTAAAATAGGTACTTCCATCTGGAGGATCAATTATCCTGTATCAAATGACTCCATTGATCAAGCATTGTTCAAAAAAGACAGCTTGCATTCCATGACAGGATTAGAGAAGCTCAAAGACTTTAAACTAGCAGATATTTTTGACCAAGTCTTCAAAAAGAAAAGTACAAAAGATATGGAGGATCAATTGCTCATGGGAACATCCCGGCATCAACCCGAGCTGATAGACCTGGAGATCAGCTGGGCGCGACCATGGCTGTTCTCACGATTTATGTTAATCACTGTCGTATTGGGATTTTTGATGTACATCGCCATGAATATTTTTAATAATCGTATCATGTTACCAGGCGTAATGTTCATTGGCACATTTGCAATGCCCTTGTCGGTTTTGATTTTTTTTATGGAAATGAACACCCCACGAAATATTTCAATTTTCAGCATCATCAGCTCGGTATTTGCAGGTGGTGTAGCATCTCTACTGGTCACTCTTATTCTAAATGATCGTTTTGGCCAGCTTTATGATATGCTTGGAGCCTCTTCCGCCGGTATAATTGAAGAAATAGCAAAGCTAGTGATCGTGGTTGCAATTTTTGGTCGAAATACAACGTTGCGCTGGGGACAAAACGGAATGCTGTTGGGTGCAGCAATCGGATGCGGATTTGCTGCATTTGAAAGTGCAGGTTATGCATTCGCTCAACTGCTCGAAAACAGTATGAGCATTACAGCATTTAGCGATAATATCATTCTTCGTGGAGTAATGGCTCCCTTCACACACGTGATATGGACAGCAAATGCTGCAGCGGCTTTATGGTTTGTAAAAGGCGACCAGAAGTTTTCGGTATCGATGTTGTTTAATAAATTCTTTTTGCGAATCATGCTTTCAAGTATGGTGCTGCATATGATCTGGAACTCCCCCTTATTCATTTTCCCCATCCCGATCTTTCTTGACTTGAAATTTCTGCTGTTGGGAATTTTAGGTCTCTCAATTTCAATGCGACTCATACAGCGAGGCCTGAAACAAATAGTCGATACCCGTAAGATTGAAATTGATCGGATGGCCTCAAATTAATTATACTTGCTGCGGAACGGCTGGTGGTCCCGTGTTACTGCCAGCCGCCTCCAAGCGATTTATACAAGCGCACTAAAGCAGATAATCGCTGTTGATACAAAAAAGAGGCTTGAAGCTCTGCATCAAATAAACTATTTTCCTGAACCAGTACCTCCAAGAAAGAAGTATACCCATATTCATAACGTGCTTTGCTTAATCCGTAAGCTTTTTCTGCTGCAACAGCTTGTTGTTTTCTTCTAGCATATTCTTCCTGCAAATTGCTGTTATCATTCAAAGCAGTATTGACCTCGGCAAATGCACGAATCAATGTTTGCTCGTATTGTAGTCGCACTTGATCGGTCCTACGCTTTTCCACCTCAACGCGATTACGATTTTGTCCGAATTGAAACAGGGGTCCGGTCAGTCCAGCAAACCCGTTGACTACGGTACCACCACTGAGTAACGATGAGAGCTGGGGACTGGCAAAGCCCAATACACCAGTGAGTGACAGTGCAGGAAACATAGATGCTTGTGCAATTCCAATGCGCTCAAATTGTGCGCGCAAAGACTGTTCTGCTGCAATGATATCGGGACGGCGTTCCATCAATTGCGATGGTAATCCAGCCGGAATGGAAAGAGGCAACTGCTGTGCATACAAACCAACTCCACGATTAACCGACTGAGGCATTCTTCCCATCAATATATTCAATGCATTCTCTACTTGAATAATCTGGCGTTTGAGATTGGGTATCAAAGAAGCAGCAAATGCCTCCTGTTGCTCTGCCTGAAGTACATCCAATTCAGCAACATACCCTTTAGCATATCGTTCTTTGATGATCAGCATCAACGCCTTTCTGCTTTCCACAGTGCGCTGTGCAATTTTAAGTCGGTTATCTAAATCACATAGAAAAAAATACGCTGCTGCAGCTTCGGCAATGAGACTTACCTGCAAAGCATTGCGAACCGATTGCTGAGCAAGTAACTGAGCGCGAGCCGCTTCAGTGGATCGCTTCAGTCTTCCCCAGATATCTATCTCCCAATTCAATACACCAAAAACGCGCGATAATCCGGAATTAACTCCCCCAGCTACTTTCAAAGCTTCTTTCCCTGCTGTTCCACCACCACCAGCAACCTGATAACCAACTGAAGGCAATGGATTGGCACGAATAATTTCCAGATTATACTGAGCTTCTTCCACCCGTGCACCAGCAGTTAAGAAATCACGATTATTTTCCAATGTCGTGCGGATAATCGACTGCAAAGCAGTATCCTGAAATAGATCAAACCACTTAACCAATGGTAACGTATCCACTGGACCATCTTGCATGGACGAAGGCAAAGAAACTGTCGGCTTGCTGTACCGCGGACCAACCACACATGCATTCAAGCAGATTGCCAGAAGCACAACACTGAATAAAGAATAAAACAATTTAGGCATGTGTAGTCTGATTTTTTTTCTTCTTCCCTTCAATAAGTACAAATAATGCTGGTATTAATAATACGCCAACTATAGTGGCTACTACCATCCCGCTGAACACCGTGGTGCCCATGACACGACGGGCTTCCGCGCCAGCTCCGCTGGCGCGGAGCAATGGAACAACACCCAATATAAACGCCAAAGATGTCATGAGAATCGGCCGGAATCTCAACTTGGCTCCTTCAATCGCAGCCTCTAATGCAGGAATGCCTTCCTCCATTTTTAATTTTGCAAATTCTACAATCAATATCGCATTCTTGGCATTCAATCCAATCAACATCACCAATCCAATCTGCGCGAAAATATTATTGACGTACGTGGCTGCAAACATGCTTCCTATGTACAATCCCAACAATGCCCCCATCACTGCCCAAGGTGTACCCAATAACACACTGAACGGTAACTTCCAGCTTTCGTACTGTGCCGCCAAGATCAAAAACACAAACACCAGCGCCATCAAAAAGGCTGTCGATGATTTTCCGCCCGCCTCTTTTTCCTGATACGATAAATTACTCCACTGATACCCCATGTCGCGCGGCAAGACTTCTTTTGCCACTTCCTCCAATGCCTCCAAGGCCGCTGAAGAACTGTAACCAGGAGCTGGTGCCCCAGAAATTTCTGCAGAACGATAGATATTGAAATGATTTGTGAAGAGTGGACCGGAGGTGTCGACCACTTTGACTAAAGTCGATAAGTTCACCATATTGCCCTGATGATCACGCACGAAATAACTCGATAAATCTTCCGGCTTCTCACGGTACTGTGAATCGGCTTGAACATATGCGCGGTACTGTCGACCAAACGCATTGAAATTATTGACGAACGCTCCACCCAATAAAGCCGATACGCTGCTGTTTACATCGTATAAACGCATATTGAGTTTTTCAACCTTATCCTGATCGACCTTAATCATTTTTTGAGGTGCATTGGAACGGTATAAGCTCATAATGCGACCAATCTCGGGACGTTTGGATGCCTCAGCAATGAATTTTTTTGTCTGCTCAGCCAAATACGCAGGTGAATTACCCGACCGATCCTGTAACATCAAAGTGAAACCTGCTGAACTACCCAGACCGGGAATGGGCGGCGGACCAAATGCAAATGCTGTTCCTTCGGTTACGCTTTTACTCATTAATCCGTTTACCTTTCTAATGAGCTCTGATGCTTTCAGTTCTCGCTCTTCCCACGGATCCAATACCATAAAACATGTGGCTGCATTGGATGTTACCGTTCCCGTCAACAAATCGTACCCGTTGATCACCGCTACCGATTCAATGCCTTCAATCGCTGACAGAATTTTCTGAACCTTAGAACTCACCTGCTCGGTTCTTCCCAATGAAGCTGCATCTGGCAACTGGATGGCCATTAAAAAATATCCTTCATCTTCTTCTGGTAAAAATCCAGTGCGAACAACCTTGCCCAATACGCCGGTGCTGAATACAATCACCAAAAGAATGGCAACCGACAAAAGAACTTTTCGTGCAGCAAATCCTGCAATACGCGCATACCCATTGGTGAGTCGGTCAAATCCTCTATTGAACGAAGCAAAAAATCTCGCCAATATGCCTTTCTGCTCAGTTGCAGGTTTAAGCAAGATTGCTGATAAAGCAGGACTCAATGTCAATGCATTGAAAGCTGAAAAAGCAACAGAGATTGCAATGGTGATGGCAAACTGCTGATAAAGCAGTCCAGTTATTCCACCCGATAATGCAACAGGTATGAATACGGCACACAGAATCACTGCGATGGCAACAACGGGACCACCAACTTCTTTCATCGCTTTCTTAGTCGCCTCTTTCGGCGACAAGCCATGCTGAATATGGTGCATCACCGCCTCCACCACCACAATGGCATCGTCCACGACCAAGCCAATGGCCAGTACCATACCCAACAACGAAAGTGTATTGATTGAAAATCCCAATAACGGAAAAACAATAAACGTACCAATCAACGAAACTGGTACAGTCAATAGAGGAATTAATGTAGCTCGCCAATCTTGTAAAAACAAAAACACAACCAGTATCACCAACACGACTGCCTCAAACAACGTATGGATGATTTCTTCAATGCCCACCGTGATCGCTTTAGTAGTATCCAACGAATACTGATAATTCAACCCCTGCGGAAAACGCTCCTTGATTTCTTCCATTTTCTTTCGCACGGCTTCCGCAACAGCAATACCGTTAGAACCGGGAACCTGATACACTGCTACGGTTGCACTCGGTGATCCATTGATGGAACTGCTCACATTATACGCCTGTACCCCTAACTCAACCCGTGCTACATCTTTGATGCGCACTTCTGCACCATTGCGATTTGATTTCAATACAATATTGCCAAACTGCTCTTCACTCACCAATCGCTGCTGCAACAAGGCGGTATAGGTGTTGCGGACTTGCGAGCCGGATGGTCGATCACCAAACGTACCGCCTGGAATTATATTATTCTGCTCTCGCACGGCATTGATCACATCGCCTACGGTCAACCCATACGATGCCAATTGATCGGGCTTAACCCAAACTCGCATGGCATACTCTGATCCTCCCATCACACTTACATCACCAACACCTTTGATGCGTTTGATTTCGTCAAGAATATTGATGAACGCATAGTTATTTATAAATGAAGCATCGTATACGCCTGACTGAGAATACAACGACACCAGCATCAATGGGAAAGTGAGCGACTTCTTCACATTCACTCCAAGATTCTTTACCTCAGTAGGTAAAAAAGGTGTTGCCGTTGCCACACGATTTTGTGTCAGCATATTGGCATTGTCGAGATTCGTTCCAACTTCAAATGAAACCTGAATGGTTGCTGTTCCATTGTTGGCGTTGATCGACTTCATGTAAAGCATCCCCTCCACACCATTGATCTGCTGTTCAAGAGGAGTAGATACGGTTTGTTCCATATCTACAGAATTGGCACCATTATAATAAGCCGTTACTTGTACCATAGGAGGGGTGATCTCCGGATACTTCGAAACAGGAATTCCCATCATGGTCAACCCACCAAGAATAACGATGAGAATCGAAATGACTATGGCGAATATCGGTCGTCGTATAAAAAACTCACTCATGTGTTAATTTGAAAAGGAATTACTGAATATCGGTTGAATCACTGTTCCAGCTCAACAATTTTGGAACCACTACCATATCGGGACGAAGCATGACACTTCCAACAATGGCTACTTTTTCTCCGACTTTCAATCCATCGTTGATCAACCAATTGCTGCCAATGCGCTTACCAACATTTACCATCCTTACCCGTAGCTTACTGCTATCGTCAATAACATAGGTCTGGTATTTATTTTGAATTTGTATGATGGATTGCTGTGGCACAAATACTGCGTCTTTGAATTGATCCACCTGAAGTTTGACTTTTACATACTGCCCAGGTCGAAGCAATCCCTTGCGATTGGCAAATACCGCTTGCACCATGAATGATCCGGTCTGTGGATCAATTTCGCGATTGGTAATATCAATGGACCCCTTTTCTTCATACGCAGTTCCGTCGCTGAGCATCAGTTCTATGGGAATTCGATCGGTCACCATGAAATCGCCATTCTCCTTTTTCCTTCGCGCATAAGCAAGATAATCCTCCTCGGTAATTGTGAATCGAACTCGGACCGTTTCAACAGTAGAAACTGTATTCAATGGAGCTCCTAAGTTGACCATGGAAACAAAATCTCCCACCTGCAATTTGCTGATACCTATGATTCCGGTTATAGGAGCAACGATCCGCGTATATCCCAACTCGATATTGGCATTGGCCAAAGCCGCTTCGGCAGCCTCTACTTCATTGACAGAAGCATTGTACATGGCTTTTGCCGCATCCAATTCGCGTTGACTCAAGGCTTTCATATTGGCCAGCGGTTCTACCCGATCCAAATCAGATTTGGCTTTGACCATCATGGTCTTTGCTTCTGCCAGATGAGCTTTTGCCTGATTTACATGATTGCGAGCGGGTTCATCGGTAAGCGTATATAATAATTGTCCCTTTTGAACCACTGTTCCTTCCTTGAAATGGATACCGGAAATCCACCCTTCAATTCGGGGATGGATCGCCACATCGGCTTTGCCATATACTTCTCCTACATATTCTCCATAGACTGCTAACGTTTTGCTGATTACAGGCACTACCATTACGTCAGGTTCGATTTGTGGAGCTTCTTGCTTTGGACCAGAACATGCAAATAGTGTAACAACTGCTGAAGAGATTAAGGAAATTCGATTAAAATGAGTGAGCATTTTCCCTGTTTGATTGATGTGTATAGAATGGACTAAAGATAACCCAACACGTGTAAAATACCATAGGATCTTTAGATTAAAAACGTTTAATTTCAGTACACCTATTTTAGTCACCTCAACCCTCAAGCACAATGAAAAAAATTCTATTGAATGCGCTTGGTTTCCTTCTGTTTTGCATTCCCTTTCAACCCCTCAAGGCCCAAAACAAAATGGAATCACTCTCTCTTCCCAATATGGTCTACTATGAGTTGATTGGCACCTATGATGTAGCGCGTCTCAACAACATCATGACCAATGAAATACCCATGTTGACTGGCGCTAAAGTGAACTATGCTCCTGCAAAAAATGCAGTCAAACTTTATCGCATAACCTACAATTCAGTCATTCCAGAACAGGATAATCGTCCCACTGTAGCATCGGGACTTATCGCAATACCTGATATACCTCAAAAAAGTCTTCCAGTGGTCTCCTACCAACATGGAACTGCAATGGGTAAATTCGAAGTGCCTTCTTTCCCTGATCAATCTTTTGAGACCAGACTCGTACTTGCACAGTTTGCAGGTCAAGGATATGTAGTGATTGCAGCCGATTATTTTGGAATGGGATTATCGAAAGAAAAAGATAGTTACATGGTGATTGGAAGTCAGCAACAAGCTTGCTACGATCTCTACGAAGTAGCTAAAATCATTCTTCCAAAAATTGGAATCACACCAACCAATTTCTTTTTAACAGGATGGTCGCAAGGAGGAGTGGTTACCATGTCTTTTCTAGAACGACTGGAACGAAGCAACACTCCGGTAACAGCTGTTGGAACTGTTGCCGCTCAATGCGACGGTTATATCATGACCAACGGTTTTTTGAATTTCCCCAGAAAAATAGATGCACAATGGGTGACCGCTATGTTTATTTTAACTGTTTTTTCGTACGAAGAGTATTACCGTATACCGGGACTGGCACAGGGATTCTTTAATGAAGACATGTATGCTATTGCAAAACGGGTATACGAGAAAGACACAACTCTTCGTCCAGAAGAGTTTCCTACCAATCTTAAAAAACTAATTCGAAAAGAATATTTTGATCCCGTTTATTATCGCAACTCTGCGTACGGAAAACTCGTCAGCGAATTACACCCCTACCGTTGGGTCATCCGCACTCCGGTCCACATGCACTACGGAGAAATTGACGAATCGTTTACAGCAGGTCTGGCGAGACTGCCCATGGAATACCAAACGGCAATGGGGAATGATAAAGTAAAGGCTTTTTCAATGGGAAGTGATGCCAATCACCGCATCGCATTTGCCCGATCTGTCCCCGAATGGAAAAAATGGTTTGATTCAATCATCGTTTCACAAAAAAAATGACCTCCATGAAAAAAATTATTCCCCTTCTTCTTGCCTGCATCTGCTTCCTCAGCTGTAAACAAGAACCTGCTGAATCTAAGCAACCAATCTCCAATTCGTTATATACCTCCATCTCAGACAGTGTTTCATACCGATACATCGGCACATACGATACCGTTCGAATGAAAAGTATATTAAATGGAGAATTGGATGCATTTCTAAACGGTGCTTCAATGCCTAGTAGTGAATTCAAAGCTGATTTTAGTGTCCCAAAATTTGGCATGAAGCTCTATCGAGTTAAATACAAGTCGGTTGTTCCGGAATGGAACAATAAACCTACCGTATCAACAGGACTACTGGCTATTCCTGATAATGGACTCGATAGTTTTCCAATGATCTCCTATCAGCATGGAACCGTATTTGAAAAAACGTCTGTTCCATCAATTCCCGACTCATCCATGGAAACTCGATTGATATTGGCTCAGTACGGTAGTCAAGGATTCATCGTAATAGGAGCAGATTACCATGGGCTGGGTGAATCCGAAGAACCGAATTCTTTTTTTGCAAAGCAAAGTACAGAACAGGCGATGGTCGATATGTACAAAGCTTCAGAGCAAATACTTCAGCATTTAAAGATCAAACAAGGACCATTCTTTATTCATGGTTGGTCACAAGGTGGATTTAATACGATGTGTTTTCTTAGAAAACTAGAAACATTGAAAATACCCGTACGCGGTTGCATTACCGCTGCGGGTCCTGCTGAAGTGTCGGGAATCATCAACCGATGGATAAATAATGTACAACCGCAAGATGCAGCTTTTCTACCTGGGGCTGCGACCAATTTCTTTTTTGTAAAAGAAAAATACGACGGTATTGAAGGAATTACAAAAGCTGCTATCCAACCTCAATTCTATGAATTGGCAAAAAGCCTTTATGAATTTCGAATATCATTCATGGAATTTTTTCAAAAAACGAATTATGCAAAAATTGATGATGTGCTGAATGAGGAGTTCAGAAAAACCGGCAATTTGGCCATCAGCCCCTTCTGGAAAAAATTAGAAGAAATGCAGGCGTATCGCTGGCGACCCACAACACCGATCATGAATTATTGTGGACAAGGAGATGAAGTGGTCCCGTATGAAATGGCTCTTGCTGGTCCAATTTTTCAGAACGTACTCGGCGTAAAAACAACGGCATATGAAAATGCAGGTGAAAAGGCCGATCATCGATGCACCTATGTCTATTCATTGATTCATTCAAAACCAATTTATGATTCACTGCTTCATAAAAATTAATTCATGAAAAGAAAAGAATTCTTACAGTTAGGATCTTCGTTAGCAGTAGGCTCACTGCTGAATTCTTTTTCGGGCTGTAACGACCCTAAATCTTTTATACCCACAACCAACTGGGCAGGAAACATCTCCTTTAGTACCGGTGATATCGTAATTCCAAAAACCAGTGATGAGGTTATCAACCTGATTAAAGTCGCACATAACATCAAAGCCCAAGGCACAACCCATTGCTTCAATCGCATTGCCGATAATAAAAAACAGTTGATGGCAATGAAATCAATGAACAAAGTAGTGGAGTTGAATAAAGAGCAAATGACTGTTACAGTTGAAGCAGGAATGCGCTACGGGGATCTTGCTCCTTATCTGCATGAAAACGGACTCGCATTGCATAACCTGGCATCGCTTCCTCATATTTCCATTGCAGGCTCAATTGCTACTGCCACACATGGTTCGGGTGTCAATAATGGCAACCTTGCTACAGCTGTTCGCTCGATTGAAATGGTAGACGGAACCGGTAAACTAATTGTTCTGTCGCGCGATAAAGATGAAGATGCATTCAATGGTGCTGTAGTAGCTTTGGGTGCACTCGGAGTGGTCACCAAAGTGACCCTCGATGTTCAACCTGCCTATGATATAAAGCAGTTTGTATATAAAGCGCTTCCCAACGAATCGCTCTATAGCAATTTTGAAAGCATCATGGGTGCGGCCTACAGCGTGAGTCTATTCACCGACTGGCAAACTGATTCAGTCAATGAAGTGTGGGTGAAGACCCGCACCGATGGTGCTAATTCATTTTCAACAAATGATAATTTTTTTGGAGCTCGACCTGCAACACGGGATATGCATCCTATTGCCGCCAACGATGCTGTTCATTGTACAACACAAATGGGAATAGCAGGACCCTGGTTTGAACGCCTTCCCCACTTTAAAATGGGATTTACTCCAAGCAGTGGAGTGGAATTGCAGGCTGAATATTTTGTTCCTTTCGAACAAGGTGCTGAGGCCATGAAAACAATTGCTGCAATGAAAAATGAAATCGGACCGCATCTCTACATTTCTGAAATCAGAGCAATTGCTGCAGATGACCTCTGGTTAAGCACTGCCTACAAACGCAAATCCATCGCAATTCATTTTACCTGGAAACAGGAGACCGAAGCTGTAATGGCTTTATTACCAAAAATAGAAAATGCCTTGGCTCCATTTTCACCTCGTCCGCATTGGGGTAAGCTGTTTACTATTCATAAAGATATACTCGCATCGCGTTACGAACGGATGAATGATTTTAAACAACTGGCACTTCGACATGATCCTGAAGAAAAGTTCGTTAACGATTTTCTTACTGAAACAATTTTTTAAATCTATTTGCGCATGAAGAATCGATTAACTGTTTTCTTGGTTCTTATAACAATACATGGATGGGGACAACAACTTGCTGTAAAGGGATTGCAATCTCCCGTAGAAGTGATTCGTGATAAATGGGGAATCAATCACATTTACGCTCAAAACGAACACGACCTTTTCTTTGCACAAGGATACTGTGCCGCAAAAGACCGATTGTTTCAATTTGAAATCTGGAGGCGACAAGCTACGGGAACATTAGCAGAAATTATGGGCGAAGAAGAATTGAAGCGGGATATCGGTGCGCGACTTTTTTCCTACCGCGGGGATATGGATAAGGAACTTGCTCATTATCATCCACGCGGAAAAAATATCATTCAGTCCTACGTCGATGGCGTTAACGCATTTATAGATGCTACCCGAAACAATCCTTCTTTATTGCCTTTTGAATTCAAACTCCTTGGCATACAGCCAGGTAAGTGGTCGCCGCAGGTTGTTGTTTCTCGTCACCAAGGAATTCGTTCTAATGTGGGACAAGAACTCAATATTGCCCGAGCGATTGGCCGTGTGGGAGAAAAAAAAGTACGTGAATTGAGCTGGTTTCATCCTTTGGAGCCCGATCTCCATATGGATTCAACCATTGATGTTTCACTGTTGTACGATGATATATTAGGACCATACGAAGCTGTAAATAGAGAATTGCAATTCAGATCCGATGACCTCGCTACAGAAAAATTACCCGAAGGCAGTAACAACTGGATCATCAGCGGTTCACGCACAGCAAGCGGATTTCCGATTTTAGCCAATGATCCTCATCGCAGGATCTCCGTTCCCTCGCTTCGGTATATTGTTCATCTCTCTGCGCCCGGCTGGGATGTGATCGGAGGAGGTGAACCAGTAATACCCGGCGTATCGATTGGACATAATCAATATGGGGCATGGGGACTCACCATTTTTGAAACAGATGCAGAAGATCTGTACGTATACACGCTTCACCCAACTAACCCATTTCAATATCGGTATAATGGATCTTGGAAGGATATGAATTCTGTTACTGAAACATTCAAAGTGAAGGGTGGAAAAGACACTACGGTTACACTTTATTTCACTCACCATGGTCCTGTCACAAAAATTGATGCCGTTCGTCGGAAGGCTTATGCCATTCGATGCGCGTGGCTGGAACCAGGAGGAGCTCCTTATCTTGCTTCACTGAGAATTGATCAAGCAACTAATTGGGAAGAATTCAGAGATGCATGTGCTTACTCTCACATCCCAGGTGAAAACATGATTTGGGCTGATAAAAAGGGGAACATCGGCTGGCAGGCAGTTGGCATTACCCCCATCCGAACAACACACAGTGGAATGGTTCCAGTTCCTGGTGATGGTCGTTTTGAATGGAACGGATTTTTACCAATAAAAGAACGCCCACATCTTCTTAATCCCTCTAAAGGTTTTTTTGCCACAGCTAATCAGCATGTAACCCCAAGTGATTACCCACATATGCGAACCATTGCATATACCTGGGCCGATGATTATCGAGGAAACCGTGTTAATGAAGTACTGGAAAAAATGACCAAGTCGACACTTGAGCAATCAATGGCATTGCAAACCGATTATTATTCTATACCAGCACGTGAACTGGTCCCAATGATTATAGGATTTTCGTTTAGCGACTCACTCACAGAGGAATCGCGTGCGCGATTGAAGCAATGGGACAAACGCTTGGAACCCAATAGCATTGCCGCTGGTATTTACATCATGTGGGAAAGAGAAATAACTCAGGTACTTCGCAAACGATTTACTCCCAGCTTAGCTGCGTCATACATTACAGTACAAACATCCACACTCATAAAATGGCTAAATAATCCCGAACAAATTTTCCCACTTGATCCAATTGGCGAAAGGAATCAACTGTTAAAAATAACTTTTGAAACTGCTGTTCAACGAATGAAAGTGCGATTCGGTAACGACATGAATCAATGGAAATATGGTCAAATCAATTATAAACATGTTCAGATCAAGCATCCCTTATCTGCTCTTGTTAGCGATTCACTTCGCAAGCAAATTGATTTAGGTCCCTTTCCAAGAGGGGGCAGCGGACTCACTCCTAATGCCAATGGCAACGCGGATAATCAAACTGCAGGAGCTAGTTTTCGATTTATAACGGATCTATCGGATTGGGATAAAGCAGTGATGACAAATACACCTGGACAGTCGGGTGATCCTTCTACCCCTTTCTACCAGAATCTGTTCGAGGAATGGGCCACTAACCGATTTTTCCCCGCGTATTACAGCAAATCAAAAATTATAAATGCAGCAGCTGGTAAAATAATGCTGATGCCGGCCAAATAAATTAAGGTTTCAAATCGTATGTATCCGATAAAAAACGGATTAAATTTTCAGCTCGCTGCCGATGACGGATCATCATGTTTCGATTGGTTTGAGTCAATAACAAACAGCGAGTAAGTCGACCAAAAAAAACTTTTAATTTATCCGGGTCCGTAACAATGGGTGGGGGCAAGCGACCAGTCATTTTTCTACCATTGAAAAAAT